>NZ_JAMYTK010000012.1:0-187285 GCF_040322355.1 Mesorhizobium sp. M0145 | reverse complement strand
TGCCTGCTCGGGGCGCTTCAAGGTCGCCGGATCAGCATCAGGGATCGCGAGCGCGTGCAGTGGGGTGTCCATATCGCCGGGGTCAGGCGCGAGGAGCCGGATGCCGTCTGCTTTCGCCTCCTCGTCCCAAATCGCCGTCACATGGGCAAGAGCGGCCTTGCTCGCGCCGTATGCTCCCCAGCCGGGATAGGCGTTCACCGCGGCGTCGCTGGAAATGTTGATGACCAGCGCGCCGCGGCCCTCGCGTGCGGACGCGGCAAGCGCACCGAACAGGGCTTTCGTCAGCCGGAACGCGCCGACGAGATTGACCGCGAGCGCCATTTCCAGCTCCTCGCACTCGGTATCGGCAAGGAGCGCCAGAGGGACAGGGCCGAGGCTCGACGCATTGTTGATCAGGACGTCGAGCCCGCCGAGGCTGGCAGTGACCTGCAACGCGATCGGGTAGATGTCCTCCTTCTTGCCGACGTCGCCGACAATACCGTGCGCGCCCGTCTCGTCGGCGATGCGTTCGACATTCGCGGCGGTGCGGGCGACGAAGGCGACGCACGCATTCATCGCGGCAAGCTGCCGCACAAGCGCCATTCCGAGCCCGGAGGTGCCGCCCGTAACCGCCACGCGAAGTCCCTGAAGATCAATATTCGACTGCATTGCCGGTGCTCCTTCAAGCTTTATGGCGCCTTCTACAAGTTCAAGTTAACTTGAAGTCAAGCGGGAATCGTGCTTTCGTTCATGCATGGATTCCATGCTGACCATCACCGACGTGGCGCGGCGCAGCGGCGTCGCCTCATCGGCCCTGCGCTTCTACGAGGAGCGCGGGCTGATCGCGTCCGAGCGGGCCGGCTCGGGACACAGACGCTACCCGCGATCCGTGCTGCGCCGGATCGCCTTCATCGTCTTCGCGCAGCGAATTGGGCTGACGCTTGAGGAGATCGGCGGCGAGCTGGCCAAGTTGCCAGCCGATCGCGTGCCGTCGCGTCGGGATTGGTCGCGGTTATCGGGCCAGTGGACCAAGCGCATCGACCAGCGCATCGCCGAGTTGCAGCGCCTGAGGTCGGGGCTTACCGAGTGCATCGGTTGCGGCTGCCTGTCGATCGACCGGTGTAGCCTTGCGAACCCTGCCGATATGGCAGGACGCAAGGGGCCGGGGCCGAGGTATTGGCTGGGGTGAGTTGGCAGCCAAGTGCGAGACGCTGCGGACCGGTAACGTTCAGCGGCGGTATTGTTTGTCACTGACTTTCTCCATCCACTCGACGGCGTTGCCATCAATTGCTTGCGCCGTCCTGCCAGACGGTTCGTTCCTTCTAAAGATGCGGCTGCATTTCAGCGGGCCAAGCAAAATAAGGAATACGTCGAACTGCTCCGGGTGCGGCAGTCATCGACCTCTTCAGCCCCGCCCGAAACGCTGAGCGTTGGAGCCGTTGCGCGTTGCCACAGGCTGATCGGATTGATCCGGCAGTTGGCGATACCTTTCTTGCGGCAACGAAGGACGAAAACGGTGTCTAGGCCATCGGTAATGGTAGCCTGTTCAAAATTTCGCCAATCGTTGGCTGATCGCCCGCACAGTACTGCATTCGGACAGCATGACCCAAGACTTTACATTAAGTATTCGAATTTGTTCGCTTTCGGCGCAGTTGGTCCCGCCCATCATTGAACCGACACGAATCTCATAACCGATTTCCTGCCAAGCGATCGCCGTGTGAAGCTTGTCAAACTCACCCCAAAGGTGCCGCAATATCGAGGAATGCTAATGATAAGGTAATCATAAGCGACCTCCCGAGATACTCGCGCTCCCACGCACTGATCCGGATCAGCTGATTGCCTCTCCTCAGGTAATTATAGCCCACCAAATCCGGCATTGCCTGCGTCCTCCGATCGGTTTGGTCGGATCGGATGAGGCATTCCGGCCCGCCGACAGCCTGTGGATCGATTCGGTCTCGTGTCCGGTTCAAGGGCATCGACCCGTCTGAGTCCGCTCAGCAATTCATGTGGCCGGATGTGGCTAGCTGCATCTGACAGTGCAGAGTTGCCGCAAGCGTGTTTTCCGATTTCTACGTCGAAGTATCGCCGCTGCACGATGCGAGAGGCAAACCGCTTTTCTCACCTGCGCCTGCTGCCATTATCTCGTCTGTGTCATCGCCGAACAGGAAACAGACGGGACAGACAATGACCTGTGTTCTGCCACAGGTAAGCACTGTTCCTGAGCCCGTGACCTTAGACAGAATTGACCGCGCTCTGGATACGCTCGCCCTAGCTATCCACAAGGCTGGCAACAAAGGACGAGCGTATCTCCCGATTTACGAGCGTCTTGAACGGGAGAAGAAGAAATTGATTGCAGAGATGGGCGCAATGCTGCGCGTCCAGGAACGGCTCAAACGATCTCGGGATCGAAAGGCAAAGCAATTTTTTTGAGTTCGTCTCGTCGCCATTGCAACGATCCGCCCGTACCATACTCTACACGCTCTATCGTATGGCCCATCAAGATTTTGCGAAGCTCGCTATCGATACCTGCCTCCTTCATACGATCCTCGAAACTGTGCCGGAGGGAATAAATCTTGTGCTTCGGTGTCGGGAAAAGTTTGTGTGTTTTAAAGAATTTATTGAGGTTTGCAGAAAGCGCCTCTTCACGATTGCGGTAGCGCGGAAAGCCCTGCGGATTTTTCTTAAAAACTTCCAGCGCGACGCCTACCAGCGGTACATCTCGCACTGACCATTCGGTCTTCATCTCGCGCGGATCATCGGCGTCCTCTCGTGGGGTAATGCGAATATACGGAACCGGCGTGTCAAGGAAGATCACGGTCTCATCAAGATTGCATATCTCGCTTGGGCGTGTGCCTGTCTCGATCAGCGCCAGAACGCAGCGACGCGCTTGAGCATCCAGGGATGCTAAAGCGCCCGGCCTCATGATCTGATCGGTTATCCATTTGGGTTCGAATGACGGCCGTTTACGACGGCGCTTGCCACGCTCCGAAAAGCGGAGGTCATCGAATGGGGTGCCTTTTTGTTCCTCGCCCAAATGAGCGAAATAACGCCTGTAGAGATCCCGCATGTTGCCGAGGTCTCGATTGCCGGCAGACGCCGAATGTGTCGCGGCTCCGATGTCTGGCGGCGGCGCGATGCGCTTGAGCCAGAACCGGTAGAAGGTCAGTCCGTCTTCACGCGTGACGTCGCCGATCGGCTTGTCACCAACCAGGGCAACGAAATTGTTTACGGCTCTCTGCTTTACCTTCTTCCACATTCGGCGCTGCGACTGGCTCTTACCCGCGACTTCATGGGCCATGATCTCATCGGCGTAGAGATCAAAAGCTTTGGAGACTTTGACCGGCGGCACCTGCACCCCGCCGACGAGAGCGTCGGCGACCGCGGGGGCCGCTTGAACGCGCTCCAGCGCCTCGACACGCTTTAAAATTGAATCGACATTCTGAAAGCCTGCCACCTGTCCATTTGAAAGGTAGGAAACGCCCATGGCTTCAGCCCGGCGAACGGCGTCGCGATACTGATCGAGTGCTGACCTTGTCTCGCCGCCGCAAAGAAGCACCGCCCACAGGGTCTTGTCCGCGTCTTCGAGCTTGTCGCGCATGGCACGTGCGAGGCGGCGTTCGTCCGTTCCCAGGGACTTGCGAATGAACCTGCCGCGATCGTCGATGCCGACCATCTTGGCGGGCATTCGCCGATGATAATAGAAAATTCCGTCGCGCTGGACGAGGTAGCGATCCGGGTCTCTGGCGGGCTCTGCGACGGCCTCTTTTCGCATGGGCCAAACTCGCGATGTATCTCAGTTTGTATCCCAGATTGTATCGCATTTCGGCAAGAACGCCAAGCGCCCTCATCAACGGGTGCTCTGCCGGACTGGAGTTTCAATGGCTTAGAGGGCCAAGTTCACGAATTTGATGGTGCGGTCGAGAAGACTCGAACTTCCACGGGTTGCCCCACAGCGACCTCAACGCTGCGCGTCTACCAATTCCGCCACGACCGCACGTGGTAGGAGCCGGAACCAACCGGCCCGCGGCGTGTAGCAAATCGTTTCCGGTGAAACAAGTGCGCGGCCAGCAATAATCGGCCGGACATCGGCATAACTGTTCAAGGGCCGAACGTGCCGGAACTGGACGTTTGTACCGATTGCCGCCATATGAGTGGCGAGACGAGATATCATGACAGAACGCAGCCAGATCGCCACGTCGTTCCTGCCCTTGCCCGGCTCGGCGCCGGTCGAATGGCGCATCGAGCCCGGGCTCACCGCCTATCCCGATGCGCTCGCCGTGATGGAGGCGCGCGCCGAGGCAATCCGCAGCGGCGCCGCCGGCGAGATGGTCTGGCTGGTCGAGCACCCGCCGCTCTACACCGCCGGCACCAGCGCCCGCATCGAGGACCTGATCGAGCCGGACCGTTTCCCGGTCTTTGCCGCCGGGCGTGGCGGCGAATACACCTATCATGGGCCGGGCCAGCGAGTCGCCTACGTCATGCTCGACCTGAAGCGGCGGCGCGAGGATGTCCGCGCCTTCGTCGCCGCACTCGAACAATGGATCATCGGCTCGCTGGCCGCCTTCAACGTACGCGGCGAACGCCGCGAGGACCGCGTCGGCGTCTGGGTGGTTCGGCCGGACCGCCCCGCTTTGCCCGACGGCTCGGCGGCCGAGGACAAGATCGCCGCCATCGGCATCAGGCTGAGGCGCTGGGTGAGCTTTCACGGCATCGCCATCAATGTCGAGCCGGACCTTAGCCATTTCAGCGGCATCGTGCCGTGCGGCGTCCAGCATCACGGCGTCACCAGCCTTGTCGACCTCGGCCTTCCCGTGACCATGGCCGACCTCGACCTGGCGCTGAAATCCGCTTTCGAGGACGTGTTCGGGCCCGCCGCGGTGTCGCCTGTCGAAGTGTCCCGCAAGGCCGGCTGAAACACTCGCCCAATGCCTGCGCCAATATGCGAAGGCGGCCCTCGCTCATCAGCATCGAGCCCGCCCTTGAGCTCAATCCTCACATCGCGCCGATCCAGATTGCCATGGAAATGAGGAACGTGCTCATGCACACCAGCGAGACGACATCCTGAACAAGATCGGTCATAACTCTCTCCTGTTGTTAGTATGTTCGTATTTTGTTCTAATTTTGTTCGAATGTCAACGATCGCAGTCCGGGCGTCACCCGAATTGCGCTCGGTCATTTCGACAGGGTTAAGAAAGGGTTGAGAAGGAGATGCCGAGCGTTTCGGGGCCGACAGGCGCGCGAAAGCGGCGGGACGGCGCACGGCAGCTCGCGGGCCGTCATCGCCTCAATTGCAGCGCACCCTAAAGCGGCACAACCTTGCCGTCGGACAGCGTCACGCGGCGGTCCATGCGCGAGGCGAGCTCGTGATTGTGGGTGGCGATGAGCGCCGCCAGGCCCGATTGCCGGACCAGTGCTGCCAGCGCCTCGAACACATAGGAAGCGGTCACCGGGTCGAGATTGCCGGTCGGCTCGTCGGCCAAAAGCACCAGCGGCGCATTGGCGACGGCACGCGCAATGGCGACCCGCTGCTGCTCGCCGCCGGAGAGCTCGGAGGGGCGATGCTGTGCCCGCTTGCCGATCTGCATATAGTCGAGCAATTGCGCCGCCCGCTCGGCCGCCTCCTTGCGCGGCAGCCCTTTTATCAGCTGCGGCATCATGATGTTTTCCAGCGCAGAAAACTCAGGCAACAAATGATGGAACTGGTAGACGAAGCCGACATCGTTGCGGCGGATCGCCGTGCGCTCGTCGTCGGAAAGCCGGCCGCAGGCGCGCCCCGCCAGGATCACGTCGCCGGCGTCCGGTCGCTCCAGCAGCCCGGCCGTGTGGAGCAGCGTCGACTTGCCGGTGCCCGACGGCGCCACAAGCGCCACCATCTCGCCACGCTTCAGCGAAAAATCGGCGCCGTTCAGGATGGTCAGCTTGCGCGGCCCCTGTACATAATGGCGTTCGACGCTCTTCAGCTCGATAATGGCCTCGGCCATCATTCGTACCTCAGCGCTTCGACCGGATCGAGCCTGGCAGCGCGCCACGCCGGAAACAGTGTCGCCAGGAACGACAGCGCCAAAGCCATGAGAACGACCGAGATCGTCTCGCTGGCATCCATGCGCGCCGGCAGCTGGCTCAGGAAATAAAGCTCGGGATTGAACAGCCGCTCGTTGGCCAGCCAGGAGAAGAACTGGCGGATGCGCTCGACGTTGAGGCAGATCACGATGCCGAGCAGCACGCCGGCGATGGTGCCGACAACGCCGATCGCAGCCCCGGTCATCAGGAAGATGCGCAGGATCGCGCCGCGCGTGGCGCCCATGGTGCGCAGGATGGCGATGTCGTGGCCCTTGTCCTTCACCAGCATGATCAGGCCCGAAATGATGTTGAGCGCCGCCACCAGCACGATCAGCGTCAGGATCATGAACATGACGTTGCGCTCGACCTGCAGCGCGTCGAAAAACGTCTTGTTACGCTCCCGCCAATCGACGAGGGTGATCGGCCGTTGCGCCGCCTCTTCGACCTTCGGCTTCAGCGCGTCGATATTGTCGGGATTGTCGGCGTAGATCTCGATCGTCTGCGCCCTGCCGTCCATGTTGAAATAAAGCTGCGCTTCCGAAAACGGCATGTAGACGATGGAGCTGTCATATTCCGACATGCCGACCTCGAAGATCGCGGTTATCGGATAGCCTTTCATGCGCGGCGTCGTGCCGAGCGGCGTGACGTCGCCCTCGGGCGAGATCAGCGTGATGGTATCGCCGAGCACAAGGCCGAGATTCTCGGCCATGCGGCTGCCGATGGCGACTCCCTCGCCGGTGTCGAAGCCGACGATCGAGCCCGCCTTGATGTTGTTGGCGACGATCGTGATCTTGCCGAGATCCTCGCCGCGTATACCGCGCACCAGCGCGCCGGTGCCGCCGCCGACATTGCCTTGCGCCAGCACCTGCCCGTCGATCAGCGGAATGGCATATTTGACGCCGGGCACGCCGTTGATGCGGCCGGCGACCTGGTCATAGTCCTCCAGCGGCATGTCGAGCGGCTGCACGATCAGGTGCCCGTTGACGCCAAGGATGCGCGTCAGCAGTTCGGCGCGAAAGCCGTTCATGACCGCCATGACGACGATCAGCGTGGCAACGCCCAGCATGATGCCGAGGAAGGAGATCGAGGCGATCACCGAGATCACCGTCTCCTTGCGGCGCGAGCGCAGATAGCGCCACGCCACCATGCGCTCGAAGCCGGAAAAGGGTCCTGCCGCCGAAGGTTTGGCTGCTGCCGCTTCACTCATACGGCGGCACCGAAACGCTTTTTCACGTCGCCGATCGGCAGCGTCTCGCGCTCGCCGGTCCTGCGGTTCTTGATTTCGACCTCGCCGGCGGCGACACCACGCGGCCCGACGATCACCTGCCACGGGAGCCCGATCAGGTCGGCGGTGGCGAACTTGCCGCCCGGCCGCTGGTCGGTGTCGTCGTAGAGCACCTCCTTGCCGGCGGCGGCAAAGGCGGCATTCAGCTCGCGGCAGACGCGGTCGCATTCGGCATCGCCAGCCTTCATGTTGATCAGGCCGACATCGAACGGTGCCACCGCCTCCGGCCAGATGATGCCGTTATCGTCATGGCTGGCCTCGATGATCGCCGCGACCAGCCTGGACGGGCCGATGCCGTAGGAACCGCCAGAAACGAAATGATCCTTGCCGTCCGGCCCGGTCACCTTGGCGCCCATCGGCTTGGAATATTTGTCGCCGAAATGGAAGATATGCCCAACCTCGATGCCGCGCGCCGAGACCCTGTCGCCTTCGGAGAGCTTTTCCCATGCCGCCTCGTCATGCATTTCGTCGGTGGCGGCATAGGGCGTCGTCCACGTCTTGACGATGCCGCCGATCTCGGCGTCGTTCGAAAAATCGGTATCCGCCCCCGGCACCTCAAGCGAGAGATAGTCGCGATGGCAAAACACCTGGCTCTCGCCGGTGTCGGCCAGGATGATGAACTCATGGCTGAGGTCGCCGCCGATCGGCCCGGTGTCGGCGCGCATCGGAATGGCCTGCAGCCCCAGGCGCGTAAACGTCCTGAGATAGGACACGAACATGCGGTTATAAGCGGCCTTGGCGCCTTCATAATCGAGGTCGAAGGAATAGGCGTCCTTCATCAGGAACTCGCGCGAACGCATGACGCCGAAGCGCGGGCGCACCTCGTCGCGAAACTTCCACTGGATATGATAGAGGTTGAGCGGCAGGTCCTTGTAGGACTTGACATAGGAGCGGAATATCTCGGTGACCATCTCCTCGTTGGTCGGCCCGTAGAGCATATCGCGGTCTTGCCGGTCCTTGATGCGCAGCATCTCCTTGCCGTAGTCTTCATAGCGGCCGCTTTCGCGCCACAGCTCGGCCGATTGGATGGTCGGCATCAGGATTTCGAGTGCGCCGGCGCGATTCTGCTCCTCGCGAATGATCCGGCAGACCTTGTCCAGCACCCGCTTGCCGAGCGGCAGCCAGGAAAAGCTGCCCTGCCCCTGCTGGCGGATCATGCCGGCGCGCAGCATCAGCCGATGCGAGACGATCTCGGCCTCGCGCGGATTTTCTTTGAGAATGGGCAGGAAATAGCGCGACAAACGCATGGACTGGTCCGTGAGAGAGGATGGCGGCGCCGGAATCGGCGCAGCGCAGGCTTGCTTGCCCCGGCTTCATAGCCATTTCATGGCGGAATGGAAACCCGGCCCAAGCGCTGCACAGGCGCCGCAATTGCCGCACGCGGCTTGCTGGGCGTTTCGCAAGCAACGCCTGCCGTACTATTGTGCACTGCAGCACGAGATTGCCTGTTTCCGGGCAAAATTCTTCGTGACATTTTCACCCGCCTTAGGCTAGTGTGCCCCCATAACCGAGAGGGTAGAGAAAAATCTGCCCTCCTACGCGGTCAAAGTCTTGGGAGGATGCGATCTAGGCGCGGTAACTCGCTGCCGCCGGACACCGGAAACAGATCGGACGCGTTTAAATTGCAAGGCCTCGCGCCTTGCATTTTTTTTGTGCAATCATCTGGTTAGCACGACAGATTACCAAACTACATGACGTTGCGTCAGCCCAAACCCGCCCCGGCCTTTACTTTGGATTGACCTTGCTGGCTCAGCTTGATTTCAGAGCCTCGGCTAGGCTGGGATAGTCGGACACGGTAGGTAGCCGGCTAATGCGCTGGGCTCTGGTTGAAATCCGGCACGATGTGCGGGATGTCGTCGATACCGAGGCCAAGCCCTCTCGTGATGCCGTAGAAGATACCCATGAGGACCAGCGTGACGATCGTCGTGCGCAGCGCCGCGCGCAGCATGTGCGGTCCGCGCGGTGCGCTCGGAACCGTGCCAAGCGTCACGTCCCGATCCTCGTCCTGCGTCCGCATGCTGAACGGCAGGACGGCGAACAACACCACCCACCATGTGGCGAAGAACAGGGCGACAAACGAAACCCAACTCATGCTTGCTCCAGTTCGACCAGCGTGCCGAAGAAATCCTTGGGGTGCAGAAACAATACCGGCTTGCCATGTGCGCCGATCTTCGGATTGCCGTCGCCCAGCACGCGCGCGCCGCTGGCCTTGAGACGGTCGTGCGCCGCAACAATGTCGTCCACCTCATAGCAGACATGGTGCATGCCGCCGGACGGATTCTTCGCGAGGAATGCGGCGATCGGCGAGGCTTCGCCGAGAGGCTCGAGCAACTCGATCCTGGTGTTGCCGACGTCGACGAACACCACCGTAACGCCATGCTCCGGCAGCGCCTGCGGCGCGGTCACGCGAGCGCCAAGCGTATCGCGATAGACCGCCGCAGCCGCGGCCAGATCCGGCACCGCAAGCGCGACATGGTTGAGGCGTCCGAGCATAGCGTACTCCCGGGTTAGGGGAGTAGGGGAGTAAGGCAGTAGGGGAGTAGGGAAAAAAGGATCTAGAAGTGCATCTGTTTGCGCTCCTACCTCCTACTTCCCTACTCCCTTACTGCCCTACTCCCCTACTCCCTTGTTCGTCACCTCGTGACGAACACCGTCACCAGCGGCTTCTTGCCCCAGGCTTCGTTGGCCGCGCCGCGCACCGCGCGCCGCACTGCCTCCTGGACCAGGTCGAGGTCTTTTCGGCGCTGGCGGGGGATGGAGTCCACGGCGCCGATTGCCGCATCGATCATCAGGTCTTCCAGGCTCTCGCCGCTGCCGTCGGCCTCGGCGACGCCGATGGCGACGAGATCGGGATCGCCGGCAAGCTCGTATTTGTCGTCGAGCACGACATTGACGGCGACATGGCCGGCAAAGGACAGCTTGCGGCGGTCGCGAATGCCCATCGCCTGGTCGGTGCCGATCAGCCTTCCGTCCTTGTAGATGCGGCCGAACGGCACCTGGTCGATGATGGCGGCGGCACCCGGATACAGCCTGAGCATGTCGCCGTCGCGCACCTGCGCGACCTGGCCGATGCCGGACGTCGACATCAGCGAGCCCTGCGCCACCAGATGCGCCGCTTCGCCATGCACGGGAACGCCGATCTGCGGCCGCACCCATTCATACATCTTGCGCAATTCGCTGCGGCGTGGATGGCCGGAGACATGCACCAGCGCATCGCCGTCCTCGATGATCTTGATGCCGAGATCGATCAGGCGGTTCTTGATTTCGAGGATCGCCTTCTCGTTGCCGGGAATGGTGCGCGAGGAAAACACCACCGTGTCGCCGGCCGTCAGCGCCACCGACTTCATCTCGTCGCGCGACAGCTTGGCAAGTGCGGCAAGCGGCTCGCCCTGGCTGCCGGTGCAGATGATGACGAGGTTTTCGCGCGGGATGAAGCCGTAATCCTCCTCGGCGATGAATTCCGGCAACCCGTCCATATAGCCGAGTTCATCAGCCACATCGATGACGCGCTTCATCGAGCGGCCAATCACCAGGCACTGGCGGCCGGCATCCCGCGCCGCCTTGGCGATGGAGACGATACGCCCGACATTGGAGGAGAAGCTGGTGACGGCGACCCGGCCCTTGGCGTTCTGGATGACGCTCTTGAGGCCCTCGCCCACCGCCACTTCGGACGGCGATTCCCCTTCCCGCATCGCATTGGTGGAATCGCAGACCAGCGCCAGCACACCCTTGTCGCCATAGGCTCGGAAGCGCGCCTCGTCGGTCATCGGCCCGACCGTCGGCGCCGGATCGATCTTCCAGTCGCCGGTATGGATGACGACGCCGGCCGGCGTCGTGATCGCCAGCGACATCGGTTCGGGAATGGAGTGCGCAACAGGGATGGCCTCGATCTCGAACGGGCCGACGGTGAATTTCTCGCCGGCCCGGTAGATCGTCACCGGGATCTTCGGCGCCCCTTGCTCGCCCTGCCGCTTGGCTTCCAGCAGGCCGGCGCTGAACGGCGTCATCCACACCGGCGCCTTGAGCTTCGGCCAGATGTCGTGGAGCGCGCCGTAATGGTCCTCATGCGCATGGGTGATGACGATGCCGCGCAGATTGGCGACATTCTCCTCGATGAAACGCGTGTCGGGCAGAACCAGGTCGACGCCGGGCAGGGTTGCATCGGGAAAAGTGACGCCGACGTCGACCACGATCCATTCGCGCGCATTGGCCGGCCCATAGCCGTAGAGGGCGAAGTTCATGCCGATCTCGCCGACACCGCCGAGCGGCACGAAGACAAGTTCGGCGTTTTCCGCTATCGCCATGGTCTTTCCTTCCTTGCCGGTCAAAATTGTGGGCCGGTCAAAATTGTCGGCCGGTCAAAATTGTCGGCCGGTCAAATTCAAGCTGGTCAAATACCTGGCCAGTCAAACGTATTGGCCAGTCAAACGCCGGCCGAGGCAACCGCGCCGAAATGCACGTCGCCGGCGGCGATCGTCAGAACCGAACCTTGATCGTCGCGGATCACGAAACGGCAGTCCTCGTCAATGGTCTCGAAGGTGCCGCGCACCACATTACCGTCAATTCTGACAGCAACCTGCCCGCCAAGCCCCGCCGCACGCGCCAGCCACCGCCGCCTGACGGCGGCAAGCCCGCGCCCTTCGTTCCACAGCCGCGCATTCTCGCTCCATGTATCCGACAGCGCCAGGAACAGCGTCTCGGCATCGCAAGCAGACCCCAGCGCGCTGAGCGACGTCGCTGGATAAGGCAAATCCTCAGGGTATGCCACCACGTTGACGCCGACACCGACAGCCACCGCGGAACGGCCACCATCCAGCATCGCCGATTCCAGCAGGATGCCGGCGAGCTTGGCGCCCGAGGCAAGCACATCGTTGGGCCATTTCAGTTCGAAACGGTTCTTGCCTTGGCTCGCACCATCGAGGCCGATCGCGATCCTGCCCTTCGGCACGACAGCGTCGAGCGCGTCGGCCAGCGCCAGTCCGGCAACGAAGCCGAGCGTCGCGGCAAGCCGAAGCTCGGTGTTGGTGATCACCAGCAACGTCGCTGCCAGATTGCCCTCGGGCGTCGCCCAGGCGCGGCCACGGCGGCCACGCCCGGCTTCCTGCTTTTTGGAGACGACCCAGAGTTTGCCCGGATCGCCGGCCCGTGCATGCTCCAGCGCCAGCGCGTTGGTGGAGCCGACCGTGTCGTGCGCCTCGAGCCGGAACCCGTCCGAAGCCGCGGTTGGAGCCAGCCTGAAAGTCATTCCGTCAGAAGAAGGTCTTGGCCGCGGCTGCGGCGTAGGTTCCGATCGGGCCGCCGATCAGCACGTAGAACAGCACGAAGGCGCCACAGACACCGAGCACGACGCGCAGTTCGGACGCCATCGGCACGAAGCCGCCGACCGGTTCGTCGAACCACATGATCTTGATGATACGCAGATAATAGTAGGCGCCCACCACAGAGGCGAGCACGCCGATGATCGCCAGCGCGTAGAGGTTGGCATTGATGGCGGCGAGGAACACGTACCATTTCCCCCAGAAGCCGGCGAGCGGCGGGATGCCGGCCAGCGAGAACATCAGGATGGTGAGGATCGTCGCCATGATCGGATTGGTCGCCGACAGGCCGGCGAGATCGCTGATCTGCTCGACATTGCCCTCCTTGCGCCGCATGGCGAGGATGAAGGCGAAGGTGCCGAGCGTCATCACCAGATAGATCAGCATGTAGATGGCGACGCCGCGCACGCCATCCTGGCTGTTCGCGGCAAGGCCGACCAGCGCATAACCCATATGACCGATGGAGGAATAGGCCATCAGCCGTTTGATGTTGGTCTGGCCGATGGCCGCAAAGGCACCAAGCGCCATCGAGGCGATCGAGATGAAGACGATGATCTGCTGCCAGTCGGCGGCGATCGGCTTGAAGGCGCCCATGGTGACGCGCACCATCAGCGCCATCGCCGCCATCTTCGGTGCCGCCGCCAGAAAAGCCGTCACCGGCGTCGGCGCGCCTTCATAGACGTCGGGCGTCCACATATGGAACGGCACCGCCGAGATCTTGAAGGCAAGGCCGGCCAGCACGAAAACCAGGCCGAAGACGAGCCCAAGCTGGCGCTCACCGCCGCTCAGCGCCGTGGCGATCTCCTGGAAGCCGGTGTTGCCGGTGTAGCCGTAGACCAGCGAGATACCGTAAAGCAGCATGCCCGACGACAGGGCGCCAAGGACGAAATACTTCAGCCCGGCCTCGGTCGAGCGCAGATTGTCCCGGTTGATCGCCGCCAGCACGTAGATCGCCAGCGATTGCAGCTCGAGGCCGAGATAGAGCCCGATCATGCCGTTGGCCGAGATCATCAGCATCATGCCGAGCGTGCAGAGCAGGATCAGCACCGGATATTCGAACTTGTCGAAACGCTCCGCCTGGGCAAAGCGGACCGACATGACCAGCGTCACCGCCGAGCCGACGAGCGCCAGCACCTTCATGAAGCGGGCGAACGGATCCTGGATGAAGGCTTCGCTATAGGCGTTGCCCTGTCCCGGCGAAAAGACCAGCCAGGCGCCGGCGATCACTAGCACGGCGACGGCAAGGCCGCTCACCGTGACAGTGGTGTTGGCGCGCGAATAGGCGCCGAGCATCAACAGCGCCAAGGCGCCGATGGCGAGGATCAGCTCTGGCGTCGAGAGCGACAGGCTTGAGAGAAGGTCCGGCGTCATGGTTCGCAAAACCCCCAGTCAGTTCGCCGCCGCGGTCTGCGCGGCGCCGATGGATGCGGTGACATTGGTAACGAGCGCCTTGACCGATTCGGCGGTCGCGTCGAAGATCGGCGCCGGATAGACGCCGAAGAAGATGACCAGCGCGACCAGCGGATAGATGATCACCTTCTCGCGCGTCGACAGGTCGAGCAGGCCTTTCAGGCTTTCCTTGGTCAGCGCGCCAAAGATCACCTTGCGGTAGAGCCAGAGCGCATAGGCCGCCGAAAGGATGACGCCGGTGGCGGCGAAGAACGCTACCCAGGTGTTGACCCGGAACACGCCGAGCATGGTCAGGAACTCGCCGACGAAGCCGCTGGTGCCGGGCAGGCCGACATTGGCCATGGTGAAGATCATGAACACGGTTGCATATTTCGGCATGTTGTTGACCAACCCGCCATAGGCGTCGATGTCACGCGTATGCATGCGGTCGTAGACGACGCCGACGCAGAGGAACAGCGCGCCGGAGACCAGGCCGTGCGACAGCATCTGAAAGATCGAACCCTGGACGCCTTCCTGGTTCATCGCGAAGATGCCCATGGTAACGAAGCCCATGTGAGCGACCGACGAATAGGCGATCAGCTTCTTCATGTCCTCCTGCATCAGCGCCACCAGCGAGGTGTAGATGATGGCGACAACGGAGAGCGTGAAGATCAGCGGCGCGAACATTTCGGATGCGATCGGAAACATCGGCAGCGAAAAGCGCAGGAAGCCGTACCCACCCATCTTGAGCAGGATGGCGGCCAGGATCACCGAGCCGGCCGTCGGCGCCTCGACATGCGCGTCCGGCAGCCAGGTGTGCACCGGCCACATCGGCATCTTCACCGCGAAGGACGCGAAGAAGGCAAGCCATAGCCAAGTCTGCATATTGGCCGGGAAGTTGTGGGTCAGAAGCGTCGGGATGTCGGTGGTGCCGGACTGGAAGAACATCGCCATGATGGCGAGCAGCATCAGCACCGAGCCGGCCAGCGTATAGAGGAAGAACTTGAACGAGGCATAGACGCGCCGCTTGCCGCCCCACACGCCGATGATGATGAACATCGGGATCAGGCCGGCTTCGAAGAAGACATAGAACAAGACGATGTCGAGCGCGCAGAACACGCCGATCATCAGCGTCTCGAGCAGCAGGAAGGCAATCATATAGGCCTTGACGCGCTTCTCGATCGATTCCCACGAGGCGAGGATGCAGAGCGGCATCAGGAAGGTGGTCAGGATGACGAACAGCATGGAGATGCCGTCTACGCCCATATGATAGGAGATGCCGGAATCCAGCCAGGCAAACTTCTCGACGAACTGGAAGCCGGGCTGCGAATTGTCGAAGCCGGTCCAGATGAACAGCGAAATCACAAACGTGAACGCGGTCGTGAACAGTGCTATGGCGCGGATGTTGCGGCGCGCGTTCTCGCTGTCGTCACGCACGAAAAGGATGAGCAGCACACCAACCAGCGGCAGGAAGGTGACCAGCGATAGGATCGGCCAGGCGGTCATCAGAGCATCATCCAGGTGACGAGTGCGGCAACGCCGATCAGCATGGCGAAGGCATAGTGGTAAAGATAGCCGGTCTGCAGCTTGACGACCCGGTTGGTGACGTCGACGACGCGCGCCGAAATGCCGTCCGGCCCGAGCCCGTCGATGACGGTGCCGTCGCCGGTCTTCCACAGGAAGCTGCCGAGGCGCTTTGCCGGCCGCACGAACAGGAAGTCGTAGAGCTCGTCGAAATACCATTTGTTGAGCAGGAAGGCGTAGAGCAGGCGATGGTTGGCGGCGACGCTCCGAGGCATTTCCGGCGCGCGAATATAGAACTGCCAGGCAATCGCAAAGCCGATCAGCATGGCGATGAACGGTGACAGCTCGACCCACAACGGCACTTCGTGGATTTCGTGCAGGATGTGGTTGTCCGGCAGCGTGAACAGCGACGCCTTCCAGAATTCGGCATAGCCCTCGCCGAAGAAGGCGCCGTGGAAGATCACGCCGGCAAACAGCGCGCCCGCCGCCAGGATGAACAGCGGCACCAGCATGACCGGCGGCGATTCATGGACATGGTGCATGACCTCGTGGCTGGCCCGCGGCTCGCCGTGGAAGGTCATGAAGATCAGCCGCCAGGAGTAGAAGGAGGTGAAGCAGGCAGCAATGACCAGCAATATGAAGGCAAACGCGGCGACCGCATTGTGGCCGGCGAAGGCCGCTTCGATGATGGCGTCCTTGGAAAAGAAGCCGGCCGTGCCGATGATCGTTACCGGGATGCCGACACCGGTCAGCGCCAGCGTGCCGATCACCATCATCCAGTACGTTTTCGGAATGAGCGTCCTCAGGCCGCCCATCTTGCGCATGTCCTGCTCGTCGGAGACGGCGTGGATGACCGAGCCCGAGCCGAGGAACAGCAGCGCCTTGAAGAAGGCGTGCGTGAACAGATGGAAGATCGCCGCGCCATAGGCGCCGACGCCGAGCGCCACGAACATGTAGCCGAGCTGCGAACAGGTCGAATAGGCGATGACGCGCTTGATGTCGTTCTGGACGAGACCGACTGTCGCCGCGAAGAAGGCGGTGAAGGCGCCGATGAAAGTGACCACGGTCAATGCCGAATGCGACAGCTCGAACAGCGGCGACAACCGCGCCAGCATGAACACGCCTGCCGTCACCATGGTCGCGGCATGGATCAGTGCCGAGACCGGCGTCGGGCCTTCCATGGCATCCGGCAGCCAGGTGTGAAGCGGCACCTGCGCCGACTTGCCCATGGCGCCCATGAACAGGAGCAGGCAGACAACCGTCATCGCAGCCTGCTTGTCGAGCGCATAGCCGAGGAAGGTCAGCACGGCCGGGCCTTGCGGCGCGCCTTCCGCCGGAATGAACGTCGCCGCATTGGCGAAGATGGTGCCGAGATTGACCGAGCCGAACAGCACGAACACGCCGAATATGCCGAGCGCAAAGCCGAAATCGCCGACGCGGTTGACGACGAAGGCCTTGATCGCAGCCGCATTGGCCGACGGCTTCTTGTACCAGAAGCCGATCAGCAGATAGGAGGCAAGGCCGACGCCTTCCCAGCCGAAGAACATCTGCACGAGGTTGTCGGCCGTCACCAGCATCAGCATGGCGAAGGTAAACAGCGACAGATAGGCGAAGAAGCGCGGCCGGTCCGGATCGTGATGCATGTAGCCGATCGAGTAGATATGGACCAGCGACGACACCGTGTTGACAACTACCAGCATCACCACCGTCAGCGTGTCGATCCTGAGCGCCCAGGACGCCTCCAGCCCGCCCGACTGGATCCAGCGCATCACCGGCACGGTGAACACCTCTCCGCCGCCGAAGCCAACCGAGAAGAAGGCGACCCACGACAGCACGGCCGCGATCACCAGGAAGCCCGAGGTGATGTATTCGGAAGCCTTGGCCCCGAGCGAGGTGCCGAACAGGCCGACGATCAGAAAGCCGAGCAGCGGAAGGAAGACGATGGCCTGATACATGGTGGTTCCGTCAACCCTTCATCATGTTCACGTCTTCGACCGCGATCGAGCCGCGGTTGCGGAAGAAGACGACGAGAATGGCAAGGCCGATCGCCGCTTCGGCCGCCGCGACCGTCAGCACGAACAGTGCGAACACCTGGCCGACCAAATCGCCGAGCGCCGCCGAAAAGGCGACGAAATTGATGTTGACCGCAAGCAGGATCAGCTCGATCGACATCAGGATGACGATGACGTTCCTGCGGTTCAGGAAGATGCCGAACACGCCGAGCGTGAACAGGATCGCCGATACGGTCAGGTAGTGCGCGATGCCGACGACCATCTCAGACTCCTTCGCCCGTCTTGACCTTGCGGATTTCCACTCCGGTTGCCGCCGTGCGGCCGACCTGGGCGGCGATCGACTGCCGCTTGACGCCCGGCTTGTGGCGCAGCGTCAGCACGATGGCGCCGATCATGGCGACCAGCAGCACCAGCCCCGCTACCTGGAAGTAATAGAGGTAATCCGTATAGAGGATGTCGCCGAGCGCTGCCGTGTTCGACCGCGCGGCCAGGTCCGGAATGGGTTTCGCGACCGTCGCCGCCAGTTTCGGCGCGAATGTATAGCCGCCGAGCACCACGATCAGCTCCGCCGCCAGGATCAGCCCGACCAGCGCGCCGATCGGTGCATATTGCAGGGCGCCTTCCTTCATTTCGGCGAAGTCGACGTCGAGCATCATGACGACGAACAGGAACAGCACCAGCACCGCGCCGACATAGACGACGAGCAGGATCATCGCCAGGAACTCGGCGCCGGTCAGCATGAACAGGCCGGCGGCGTTGAAGAAGGTCAGGATCAGGAACAGCACCGAATGCACGGGATTGCGCGCCGAAATGACCATGAACGCCGATGCCACCGCGACAAAGGCGAAGAGGTAGAAAAAGGCCGCCTCTAGTCCACTCAGCATGGGTTCCCCCGGGTTTCCTGTCAGAACAGGACGTTCGTCCTGTTTTTTTGCCACCGCCTCCGGTCGGCAAGTTGCGTGTTCCTTAAACCAGGCCCCTCGCCCCGTCCATGCGTCAAATATCAGCGGTAAGGCGCATCCAGCGAGATGTTGCGCGCCAGCTCACGCTCCCAGCGGTCGCCATTGGCCAGGAGCCTGTCCTTGTCGTAATAAAGCTCCTCGCGCGTTTCCGTCGCGAATTCGAAATTCGGCCCCTCGACAATGGCGTCGACCGGGCAGGCTTCCTGGCAGAAGCCGCAATAAATGCATTTCACCATATCGATGTCGTAGCGCACGGTGCGCCGTGTGCCGTCGTTGCGGCGTGGGCCGGCTTCGATGGTGATGGCCTGTGCCGGGCAGATCGCCTCGCACAGTTTGCAGGCGATGCAGCGTTCCTCGCCGTTCGGATAGCGGCGCAGCGCATGTTCGCCGCGGAAGCGCGGGCTGACCGGCCCCTTTTCATGCGGATAGTTGATCGTCTCCTTCGGCGCGAAGAACTGGCGCATCGACAGGAAGAAAGCGCTGACGAAATCCTGCAAAAGCAGTGACTTGGCGGCCTGGGATAATGCTGACATCAGGCAAACCCGGTGAGTTTGAGAAAGGCGGCGGTGGCGACCACCATGAACAGCGAGATCGGCAGGAAGACCTTCCAGCCGAGCCGCATCAGCTGGTCGTAGCGATAGCGCGGCACGAACGCCTTCACCATGGAGAACATGAAGAACACCAGGCAGACCTTGAGCACGAACCAGATGAGCCCCGGCACCCAGGTGAAGGGTGCGAAGTCGAAGGGCGGCAGCCATCCGCCGAGGAACAATATGGTGGCCAGTGCGCACATCAGGACGACGGCGACATATTCGCCGAGGAAGAACAACAGGAACGGCGTCGAGGAATATTCGACCATATGGCCGGCGACGAGTTCCGATTCGGCTTCCACAAGGTCGAAGGGCGGCCGGTTGGTCTCGGCCAACGCCGAGATGAAGAAGACGATGAACATCGGGAACAGCGACAGCCAATGCCAGTCGAGGAAGGTGTTGGGCAGGCCGAGCCGCGTGCCCAGCCCGTCCTGTTGCGACAAGACGATGTCGGACAGGTTGAGCGAGCCGACGCAAAGCAGCACGGTGACGATGACGAAGCCGATCGAGACCTCGTAGGACACCATCTGCGCCGCCGAGCGCAGTGCGCCGAGGAACGGGTATTTCGAATTGGAGGCCCAGCCGCCCATGATGACGCCATAGACCTCGAGCGAGGAGATGGCGAAGACATAGAGGATGCCGACATTGACGTTGGCGATCGCCCAGCCTTCATTGACCGGTATGACCGCCCAGGCGGAGATCGCCAGCACCGCCGACACCAAAGGCGCCAGCAGGAAAACGCCCTTGTTGGCGCCGGACGGGATGACCGGCTCCTTGAAGACGAATTTCAGCAGATCGGCGAAGGCCTGCAGTGTGCCCCATGGGCCAACGACATTCGGGCCTCGGCGCAATTGCACCGCCGCCCAGATCTTGCGGTCGGCGTAAAGCACATAGGCGACGAAGATCAACAGAACGACGATCAGCACGACCGACTTCAAAAGGATCAGCAGCGCCGGCAGCACGTAGAAGGAGAAGAAGGTGTCCATGTCTACTCCGCCGCCTGCCTGAAGCCGTTCTTCGCCAAAGCCGAGCACTCGGCCATCACCGCGGAAGCCCGCGCGATCGGGTTGGTCAGGTAGAAATCCTTGACCGGCGAGGTGAAGGTGCCCTTGTTCAGCCGCCCGCCGAGCTTGGCAACCCTGGCGATGTCGGCCGGGTCGCCGGCCGCGACATGGTCGATGCGGGCAAGATGCGGGTATTCCGCATAGAGCTTTGCGCGCAATTGCGGCAGCGAATCGAACGGCAGCTTCTTGCCGAGAACATCCGACAGTGCCCGAAGGATCGCCCAGTCCTCGCGTGCTTCGCCGGGCGCGAAGCCGGCACGGTTGGTCTGCTGCACGCGCCCCTCGGTGTTGACGAAGGTGCCCGACTTTTCGGTATAGGCGGCACCCGGCAGGATGACGTTGGCGCGATGCGCGCCCTTGTCGCCATGCGTGCCGATATAGACGACGAAAGCGCCGCCGGTCTTGGCCATGTCGATTTCGTCGGCACCGAGCAGGAACAGCACATCGGTCTCGCCGAGCATGCCGGCGACATTCCTGCCGCCCTCGCCCGGCACGAAGCCGACATCGAGGCCGCCGACGCGTGCCGCGGCGGTGTGCAGTACGGCAAAACCGTTCCAGTCGGCCCTTGCGGCATTGACGGCGACGGCGAGCTTCGCCGCCTGGCCGAGCACGGCCGCCCCGTCCGGACGCGCCAGCGCACCCTGGCCGACGATGATCAGCGGATGCGTCGCCTTCTTCAGCAGCTGGAAGAACTTGCCGTTACCGTCGGCCAGATCCTTCAGCGATTCCGGCCCGGCGCCGACCTGCTCGTAATCATAGCGCGTATCGCCGACATCGCCGATGACGCCGACCGGCAGATTGCCGGCCCGCCAGCGCTTGCGGATGCGGGCGTTGAGCAAGGATGCCTCGAAGCGCGGATTGGCGCCGATGATCAGCACCGCATCGGCCTGTTCGATGCCTTCGATGGTCGGGTTGAAGACATAGCTCGCCCGGCCGAGCGACGGATCGAGTGCGGCGCCGTCCTGGCGGCAGTCGGTGTTCTTCGAGCCGAGCGAAGCCATCAGAAGCTTCAGCGCGTAGATCTCCTCGACGGCTGCGAGATCGCCGGCAATGGCACCGATCTTTTCGGGTGCCGCATTCGACACCGCTTCCTTGATCGCGGCAAAAGCCTCGGCCCAGCTTGCCGGGGCCAGTCTGCCGTCCTTGCGCACATAGGGGCGGTCGAGGCGCTGCGTGCGCAAACCGTCCCAGATGAAGCGGGTCTTGTCGGAAATCCACTCCTCGTTCACCGCCTCGTTGGTACGCGGCAGGATGCGCATCACTTCGCGGCCTCGGCTATCGACTCGGATCGCCGAGCCGACAGCGTCCATCACGTCGATGGATTCGGTCTTGGTCAGTTCCCACGGCCGTGCCTGGAAGGCGTACGGTTTGGAGGTCAGCGCACCAACCGGGCAAAGGTCGATGACATTGCCCTGCAGTTCCGAAGTCATCGCGCTTTCGAGATAGGTGGTGATCTCGGCATCCTCGCCGCGGCCGATCAGGCCGAGCTCGGATATGCCGGCAATCTCGGTGGTGAAGCGGACGCAGCGCGTGCAATGGATGCAGCGGTTCATGATCGTCTTGACCAGCGGCCCAATATACTTGTCTTCGACCGCCCGCTTGTTCTCATGGTAGCGCGAGGAATCGACTCCGAACGCCATCGCCTGGTCCTGCAGGTCGCACTCGCCGCCCTGGTCGCAGATCGGGCAGTCCAGCGGATGGTTGATCAGCAGGAATTCCATCACGCCTTCGCGCGCCTTCTTGACCATCGGCGTGTTGGTGAAGATTTCCGGCGGCTCGCCGTTCGGGCCGGGGCGCAGGTCGCGCACGCCCATGGCGCAGGACGCCTGCGGCTTGGGCGGGCCGCCTTTCACCTCAATCAGGCACATGCGGCAATTGCCGGCGATCGACAGCCGCTCGTGGAAGCAGAAGCGCGGCACTTCTGCGCCGGCGTCCTCGGCCGCCTGCAGCAGCGTGTAATGGTCGGGTACAGTGATCTCTTTCCCGTCGACCTTGAGCTTTGCCATTTCGCCTCAAACCCCTGCGGACGTTCCGCAATCTTTCCTTCCGGGCGCAGCCGAGACCGCGCACGATATTGAATTCACTTTTTGGCCCCGGCCAACGCGGCCGCCTGACCGATCCAGCCGTCACGGCCGATGCGGCCCTTCAACGACAGGTAATCTTCGACCCAGGCGATCTCTTGCGGCGTCCACGCGGCGATCTGGGCGTATGTCCAGATGCCAAGGCCGTTCAGCACCTTTTCCAGTTTCGGCCCGATGCCCGATATCGCCTTGAGGTCGGCGGGCTTGGCTGGCCGATCCATCGGCCTGGGCTGCTTGAAATCTTCCGGCATCAGCCCGGCCGACGCATCCGCTGCAACGGTGCTCGCATTCGCCAAGCTCCGCGCCGCGGTGCTCGTCGCAATGTCGGTCACATCGTTGGCGAAGGACTGCGCCTCGGCAATCAGGGTTTTGGTCGCCGCGCGCGCCTTTATCGATGAGCTTTTGCCGGTCGCGGAAACGCGTTCCGTTCGCGCCTCGAAATCCTCGGCGACCGGCTGCCAAAGCCGCTGCGAGGTTTCGGCCGCGCCCGAAAGCACGCCCATCCAGATGCCAAAGGCGTGGTTGGCAAGACCGATGCCGAGTGCCGTCATCGCCGCCGCGCCCGCGACAGGATGCGCCAGGAGATTGACGGCATTGGCCATCTCCTTCGGCATCATCCTGGTCAGATCCTGGTTCATCTTCAAGAACGGGTCCATATCGGGCGTAAAATCGTCGGGTGTCGAAAACAGCGACATAGGTGGTCTCCTGGTCGTTTCCGTCTGCCCCGCGCTCGTTTCCTCGTTTCGGGCATTCGCCCGCATTTTTGAATTCTTCTATTCCGCCGCCGCCAGCACCGGTTCGGCGCGGTGCGCGTTGCGCGAAAACTCGTCGATGCGCCGCTCCACCTCGCCGCGGAAATGCCGCATCAGGCCCTGGATCGGCCATGCTGCCGCATCGCCCAGCGCACAGATCGTGTGGCCCTCGACCTGCTTCGTCACGTCGAGCAGCATGTCGATCTCGCGCTTCTGCGCTTCGCCGCGCACCAGCCGCTCCATCACCCGCCACATCCAGCCGGTGCCTTCACGGCAGGGCGTGCACTGACCGCAGCTTTCGTGCTTGTAGAAGTAGGAAAGCCGCGCGATCGCTTTCACGATATCGGTCGATTTGTCCATGACGATGACAGCCGCCGTGCCGAGGCCCGATTTCAGATCGCGCAGCGCGTCGAAATCCATCGGCGCGTCGATGATTTGCTCGGCCGGCACCAGCGGCACCGAGGCGCCGCCCGGAATGACCGCCAGCAGATTGTCCCAGCCGCCGCGGATGCCGCCGCAATGCGTCTCGATCAGTTCGCGGAACGGGATCGACATCGCCTCTTCGACGGTGCACGGATTGTTGACGTGGCCGGAGATGCAGAACAGCTTGGTGCCGACATTGTTGGGCCGACCGAAGGACGAGAACCAGGCGGCACCGCGGCGCAGGATGGTCGGCGCGACAGCGATGGACTCGACATTGTTGACCGTCGTCGGGCAGCCATAGAGGCCGACATTGGCCGGAAATGGCGGCTTCAGCCGCGGCTGGCCCTTCTTGCCCTCGAGGCTTTCGAGCAGCGCCGTTTCCTCGCCGCAGATATAGGCGCCGGCGCCATGATGCATGTAGATGTCGAAATCGTAGCCGGAGGTGTTGTTCTTGCCGATCAGCTTGGCCGCATAGGCCTCGTCTATGGCGCGTTGCAGCGCCTCGCGCTCGCGGATGAACTCGCCGCGCACATAGATGTAGGCGGCGACCGCGCCCATGGCGAAGCCGGCAAGCAGGCAGCCTTCGACCAGCGTGTGCGGGTCGTGGCGCAGTATGTCGCGGTCCTTGCAGGTACCGGGCTCGGACTCGTCGGCATTGACGACGAGATAGCTCGGCCGGCCGTCGCTTTGTTTGGGCATGAACGACCATTTCAGCCCGGTCGGGAAACCGGCACCGCCGCGGCCGCGCAGGCCCGATGCCTTCATCTCGTTGACGATCCACTCGCGCCCCTTGGCAACGATGCCGGGCGTGTTGTCCCAGGCGCCGCGCGCCATGGCGCCGGCCAGCGACTTGTCGAAGCGGCCGTAGATGTTGTTGAAGATGCGGTCTCTGTCCTGAAGCATTGCTCGTTCCTCAGACCGGCTTCTTGCCGGTCGGCCGGCTCCTGTTTCCGGGCGACGGCTTGGCCGCCTTGGCGGCAGCCTTCGCCGGTTTGACCTTGGCCTCCGGCGCCTTGAAAGCAGACGCCGGCTCGGCCTTGTTCTTTGGGCCCTTGCGCTGTTTCGAGACGTCCTCGACCTGCGGTTCGGCCTTGTTGGCATTGGCGGCCGAATGCAGAGGCGCTGCGACGCTCGCCGCCCTTTCCGCCGCAGGCGCGACTTTCGTCGCCGACGGCGATTTCAGCGCCGGGCTGGTCTCGACCGCATCGGTTTTCGGCTTGCTGGCATTCGAGGGCGCAACCGGCGCCGGTGCAGGCGCGGCCGAAGCCGCTGGCGGAACTGGTGCTGCGGCGGCAGCCGCCGGCTCTGCATCCTTGGCGGCCTTGGTCGCCGCCCTGGTTTCCCGGTCGCGGGTCGCCTTGAGGATCGCCTTTTCGCTCTTGAGGGTCGTCAGGCCGCTGGCCGGCTCCGAGGTGATGCGGCCGTTTTGCGGTCCTGGCGTCACCGAAGCACCTTTGCCGGCGTCATAGAGGTCGATGATCTCGGCAAGCCGCTCCGGCGTCAAATCCTCATAGGTGTCCTTGAATATCATCACCATCGGTGCGTTGACGCAGGCGCCGAGGCACTCGACCTCCTCCCACGACAGCGTGCCCTTGTCGTTGGTGTGGAATTGGTCGTGATGGATTTTCGAGCGGCACACATCCATCAGCGCTTCCGAGCCGCGCAGCATGCAGGGCGTGGTGCCGCAGACCTGGATATGCGCGCGGGTACCGACCGGATTGAGCTGGTACTGCGTATAGAAGGTCGCGACTTCGAGCCCACGGATACGGGGCATGCCGAGCATGTCGGAGATCGTCTCGATCGCCGCCTTGGTCACCCAGCCTTCCTGTTCCTGCGCCAGCATCAGCAAGGGAATGATCGCGGACTGTTCGCGCCCCTTCGGATATTTCTTGATCCACTGCTTCGCCGCCGCCGCATTCGCCCGGTTGAAGGCGAAGGAGGCTGGCTGGAGGCTGGCTTCTGCGAGACGGCGGACTGACATTTAGCGATCGACCTCACCAAACACGATGTCGAGGGAGCCGAGAACGGCGGTAACGTCGGCCAACATGTGGCCGCGGCAGAGGAAATCCATGGCTTGCAGATGTGCAAAGCCTGGCGCGCGCAGCTTGCAGCGGTAGGGCTTGTTGGTGCCGTCCGAGACCAGATAGACGCCGAACTCGCCTTTCGGCGCCTCGACGGCCGCATAGACCTCGCCGGCCGGCACGCGGTAGCCTTCGGTATAGAGTTTGAAGTGATGGATCAGCGCTTCCATCGAGCGCTTCATCGCCTGGCGCTTTGGCGGCACCACCTTGCCGTCGAGGTTAGACACCGGTCCGCTGCCTTCCTTGCCGAGCAACAGGTCGACGCACTGGCGCATGATTTTTGCCGACTGCCGCATCTCTTCCATGCGCACCAGATAACGGTCGAAACAGTCGCCGTTCTTGCCGATCGGAATGTCGAAATCCAGCTCGGCATAGCATTCGTAAGGCTGCGATTTGCGCAGGTCCCACGGCGCGCCCGAGCCGCGCACCATGACGCCGGAAAAACCCCAGGCCCAGGCGTCCGCCAAGGAGACGGTGGCAATGTCGACATTGCGCTGCTTGAAGATACGGTTGCCGGTCAAAAGCGCGTCGAGATCGTCGACCGATTTCAGGAATGGGTCGATCCACTTGCCGATGTCCTCGATCAGCTTCTGCGGCAGATCCTGATGCACGCCCCCGGGGCGGAAATAGGCAGCATGCATGCGCGAGCCCGAGGCGCGCTCATAGAACACCATTAGCTTTTCGCGCTCGACAAAGCCCCACAGCGGCGGCGTCAGCGCGCCGACATCCATCGCCTGCGTCGTCACATTGAGGATGTGCGACATGATGCGGCCGATCTCGGAGTAGAGAACTCGGATCAACTGCCCCCGCTTCGGCACCTCGATACCGAGCAGCCGCTCCGCGGCAAGCGCGAAGGCATGCTCCTGGTTCATCGGCGCGCAATAGTCGAGCCGGTCGAGATAGGGCACGGCCTGCAGGTAAGTCTTATGCTCGATCAGCTTTTCCGTGCCGCGATGCAACAGCCCGATATGCGGATCGACGCGATCGACGACTTCGCCGTCGAGTTCTAGAACCAACCGCAAAACACCATGGGCAGCAGGGTGCTGAGGCCCAAAGTTGATATTGAAGTTGCGAACGGAAGTCTCAGCCATTTTGGCGTCTCAATTCGTCTTGGCTTTTTCGTCGCCTGGAAGGACGTAATCCGTCCCCTCCCAAGGGCTGAGAAAATCGAAATTGCGGAATTCCTGTTTGAGCTCGACCGGCTCGTAGATGACGCGCTTGGCTTCGTCGTCGTAACGCACCTCGACGAAGCCGGTCAGCGGAAAGTCCTTGCGCAGCGGATGGCCTTCAAAGCCGTAATCGGTCAGAATCCGCCGCAGATCCGGATGGCCTGAAAACAGCACGCCGTAGAGATCGTAGGTCTCGCGCTCGAACCAGTCGGCGCCGGGATAAATCCCGGTGATCGACGGCACGAGCGTCTCTTCGTCGGCCTGGACCTTGATGCGGACGCGGATATTCTGTCTCGGCGACAGCAAATGATAGACCACGTCGAAGCGCTTTGCCCGCGACGGATAATCGGCGCCGCAAACGTCGATGATCGAGATGAACTGGCATTTCGGATCGTCGCGCAGGAAGGTGACCACCTCGATCAGGTCGCGCGGCTCGACTGGGATGGTGAGTTCGCCATAGGCGAATACCGCCTCGCCGATCCGGCCGACCAGTTTCTCGCCGAGATAGGTCGAGAGATCATTCAACGCCTGGGTCATGACAGCCTCGCCAACCAGTCCAGAATCTTGCGTGAGTCTTCCGGATCTTTCTCACCGAACCAACCGCTCTCCGTGGCCGCGTCAATGGTCAAAAAAACCTGGCATTCATCATCGTCACCCAGCTCGCCAAAAAACAGCTTTCCGACAAACTGCCGGGTTTCGAGGTTTGCCGGGTCCCCGTTCAGGGCAACGCACTCCACAAACAACTTTTCGGTAACTGCTCCCTGGCCCGGCGCCGAAGAGGAAAGCTTGGCCGACATTTCAGCAATCAGGTTCTTGGTTCGATCGCCAAGCGAACGCAGTCTCACGTCGCCATGATAAAAGACTATTCGTGGGTCGCTTGTCGGCTCAGCCTCCCAATCATTTAGTCGAATGTCGACACCGAGACCAGCAGCACCAAATTTCGTATCTGCTAAAAGCGCAGAAGAATAAAACGTCGAACCGGCGTCCGTTTTTACAAATCGCTGTTCAGACGTCTTGAACATCAAATCCAGCCAAGGCTCAGGGTTGCCATGAATAATCCCATCTTCATCCACGGCGATTTACCGCTCGATCGTGCCGGTGCGGCGGATCTTCTTCTGCAGCAGAAGGATGCCGTAAAGCAGCGCTTCGGCGCTCGGCGGGCAGCCGGGCACGTAGATGTCGACCGGCACGATGCGGTCGCAGCCGCGCACCACCGAATAGGAATAATGATAATAGCCGCCGCCATTGGCGCATGAGCCCATCGAGATGACGTAGCGCGGCTCCGGCATCTGATCGTAGACCTTGCGCAGCGCGGGCGCCATCTTGTTGGTCAGCGTGCCGGCAACGATCATGATGTCGGACTGACGCGGAGACGCGCGCGGCGCGACACCGAACCTCTCCGAGTCATAGCGCGGCATCGACGTATGGATCATCTCGACGGCGCAGCAAGCGAGACCGAAGGTCATGAACATCAACGAGCCGCTGCGCGCCCAGGTGATCAGCGCCTCGGTCGAGGTGACGAGAAAGCCCTTGTCGGCGAGCTCGTTGTTGATCTCCAGGAAGAATGGATCGTCGGACCCGACCGGCCTGCCGGTGTTGGGATCGATGAGGCCCTTGGGCTTCGGCGCGACGAGCGTGCCGGAACTGTCGTTCAATCCCATTCCAGCGCTCCTTTTTTCCATTCATAGGCAAAGCCGATGGTCAGCACCGCCAAAAACACCATCATCGACCAGAAACCGAGCATGCCGATCTGGCTGAACGACACCGCCCACGGAAACAGGAAGGCCACCTCCAGATCGAAGATGATGAACAGGATCGACACCAGGTAGAAGCGGATGTCGAATTTCATGCGGGCGTCATCGAACGAGTTGAAGCCGCACTCATAGGCCGAAAGCTTTTCCGGATCGGGGTTGCGATAGGCCACCAGGAAGGGTGCGGCGAGCAGCGCCAGCCCGACGATCAGCGCCACGCCGATGAACAGGACGATGGGCAGGTACGAACCTAAAAGTGCGTTCATGCTGCAGTTTCCGTTGGCGGCCAATCCACTCTGATTACAGCACCGGACCCACTTGCGGAAGCGTGACAGTTTAACCACTGAACCGTTTTAAGGAGGCTCTATGCTGCAACGCGGCGAGGGTTAGCGCAGCGCTTTCGGCGAAGCAAGTCAAACCTTGTTCAAATCGCGGTGCTGGACGGCATATCCGGGAAAACTGGTCCGATCCGCTCCTGTTTGATTTCCTTCACTTTTTACTCCACTTTTCTCTCCTGACATGAATGCCGCCAAAACCCTGTTAGCATGGCACGGAATCGCAGGTCATTTTCTCTGTCTAAAATCGTCCGGATGCCGCCTTCATGAAGGAAAAAATCTCGCTTGCCATGGCCCGCCGCATTGCGCTCGCGGCACAGGGATTCAATGACCCGCGCCCCACCGGCACGCCTGACCGCCGGCATCTGGCCCGCGTGCTTGCCCGTACCGGCCTGCTGCAGATCGATTCCGTCAGCGCCGTGGTGCGCGCCCACTATATGCCGCTCTATTCGCGGCTTGGCCCCTACAAGCTGGCGCTGCTCGACGACGCCGCCGTAACGCGCAAGCGCATGGTCTTCGAATATTGGGCGCACGAAGCCTCCTTCTTGCCGGTCGAGACCTATCCGCTGATGCGCTGGCGCATGCAGCGGGCCGAATGCGGCGACGAAATGTACAGCGGACTGGCCAAATGGGGCCGCGAGCACGCCGCCTATATCGAAGACATCTATCGCGAGGTCGCCGAACGAGGCCCGATCGCGGCGTCGGCTTTCGAAGGCCAGAAGGGTTCGGGCGGCTGGTGGGGCTGGAGCCATGCCAAGCACGCCTTCGAATGGCTGTTCTGGGCCGGCCGCATCACCACGGCGCATCGCCGCGGCTTCGAACGGTTCTACGATCTGCCGGAGCGCGTATTGCCGCCGGCGGTACTCGCGCTACCGGTTCCCCGTCCCGAGGATGCTCACCGCGAATTGCTGCGCATCTCGGCCCGCGCCCACGGCATCGCCACGGCAGGAGACCTGCGCGACTATTTCCGCCTCTCGCCCGCCGACATCAAGGGCCGCATCGAGGAGTTGGTCGAGGCCGGCGACCTGTTGCCGGTGAGCGTCGAAGGCTGGAACAAAACAGCCTATCTCCACAAGGACGCCCGTTTGCCGCGCAAGATCGAGGCGCGCGCCTTGCTCGCGCCGTTCGATCCTGTCGTCTTCGAACGATCGCGCACCGAGCGGTTGTTCGACTTCCACTACCGCATCGAGATCTACACGCCGGCCGAAAAGCGCCAGTATGGCTATTACGTGCTGCCGTTCCTGTTCGGCGACAGCATCGTCGGGCGCGTCGACCTCAGGGCCGACCGCCCGGCCGGCGTCTTGCGCGTCCATGCCGCCTATGCGGAGCCCGGCGCCTCGCTGCAAACCGCAGCCGAGCTTTTCGAAGAATTGAAGCAGATGCAGGGCTGGCTCGGCCTGGAACGCATCGAGGTGACCGCTGCCGGCGACCTCGGCCGGCCGCTCGCGGATATCGCCGCGTCATAGACGTGCGTTGACACGACTGCCTCCACAAGCCTAAATCCGTTCCAGACGGTCCCCTGCCCGCAACGGCAGGGGCCAAGAGGGAATGCGGTGCGAAATCTCGATTTCAAATCCGCGGCTGTCCCCGCAACTGTAAGCGACGAGCCTCGGCCGAAAACCACTGGGATATTCCCGGGAAGGCGGCACCCAGGCGATGACCCGCGAGCCAGGAGACCTGCCGTCTAGGACATAAGAATCCGATCGCCTGGCGGGTTTTCCGGGCAAGGAGCCTGATTTGGAACACGACAGCAGTTTTCCGGCTGAGACAGCGGATTTATTGTCCGGCCATGGTGATTCCCCGGCCGGCGTTACCGTCATCGTCTGCTCGTCCTGCCGTGACGAGACCGGTTCGGACGCTTATCCGCGCGCCGGCGAACTGCTCGCAGAGGACACGCGCCGCGCCGCTTCCAGCGAAAACATCAAAATCCGCACCGTCGAATGCCTCGGCAATTGCAAGCGCCGGCTCAGCGCGGCCATGCTGCGCGACGGCTGCTGGAGTTACGTCTTCGGTGATCTGACCACGACCAGCGGCGCCGATCTCGTCACCGGGGCAAAGCTGTTCGCCACCTCGACGGATGGGCTCATTCCATGGCGCGGCCGTCCCGATTGCCTGAAGCGCGGCCTGGTTGCCCGCATCCCTCCCCTTGACCTTTTGAAGGACCTGACATGACCGCTGCCTCCCTTTCGCGCGTTCCCTGCACCGTGGTCACCGGCTTTCTCGGCGCCGGCAAGACGACGCTGATCCGCCATTTGCTCGAAAACGCCAAAGGCAAGCGCCTAGCCATCATCGTCAACGAGTTCGGCGACATCGGCATTGACGGCGAGATCCTGAAGGGCTGCGCCATCGACACCTGCCCCGAGGAAAACATCGTCGAGCTGGCCAATGGTTGCATCTGCTGCACCGTCGCCGATGATTTCGTCCCGGCGCTGGACCAGATCCTGTCGCTGACGCCGAGGGTCGACCACATCCTGATCGAGACATCCGGCCTCGCTTTACCCAAGCCGCTGGTCCAGGCCTTCCAGTGGCCGTCGGTGAAAAGCCGCGTGACGGTGGACGGCGTCATTGCCGTGGTCGACGGACCGGCGCTGGCTGATGGCCGCGTAGCCAACGACATGGACGCCCTGCAGGCCCAGCGCGCGCAGGACGAGACGCTCGACCATGACGATCCGGTCGAGGAAGTGTTCGAAGACCAGCTCGCCTGCGCCGACCTGATCATCCTGTCGAAGAGCGACCTGATGGACGCAGCCGGCTCGGCCCGTGCCAATGCCGTCATCGGCAAGCACGTTGCGCGGGCGGTGAAGATCGTACCGACTTCGCAAGGCAAGGTCGACCCGTCGGTGCTGCTCGGCCTCGGCCTCGCCGTCGAGGACGACATCGAGAACCGCAAGACCCACCACGACGACGAGCTCGACCACGAACATGACGATTTTGACTCGTTCGTCATCGACATCGCGTCTGTGTCCAACCCGGACGAGCTCGCACAACGGGTCGCCACGGCGGCGGAGGAAGAAAACGTGTTGCGCGTCAAGGGTTTCGTCGAAGTCGGCGGCAAGCCGATGCGGCTCCTGCTGCAGGCCGTCGGTCCGCGCGTCAACCACTATTACGACCGCGCCTGGACCGCTGAAGACGACCGCCGCTCGCGCCTGGTCGTCATCGGCCTGAAAGGGCTGAACCGCCCCGCCATCGAGCGTATCCTCGCCGGCTGACCCCAGGTACGAGCCGCGATGCACATCCTCACCACCACATCCGCCTCGCTCGACGATCTCGCCGAGCCTGTCGATCTCAGGCAAACGCCTGCGGATGTCGTGGCGCTGTCCTTCACCGACAGCGACCTGGCCGGGCTGGCGGCGGCGTGGAAGGCAGATGCGCACCGCCTGCCGTCGATGCGGCTCGCCGCCTTGCGCGACCTGCGCCATCCGATGTCCGTCGACCTGTGGATCGACAGCGTCGCCCGCCACGCCAAGGTCATTCTGGTCCGCATCCTCGGCGGCTATGACTGGTGGCGCTATGGCTGCGACCAGCTCGCCGTTATCGCGCGAAATCGCGGTATCAAGCTGGCGCTCCTACCGGGCGAGAGCCACGACGAGGATTTGCGACTGATCGAAGGCTCGACGCTGCCGCGCGAGGAGTTGGACGCCCTGCTTGGCTATTTCCGCGAGGGCGGGCCGGCAAATATGACGGCGCTGGTGCAGAGGCTGGCAAGTCTCGCTGGATCGGGTGCGGCGGTAGCCGAACCTGTTAGCGTGCCAAAGGCGGGATTTTACGAGCCGGGACTGGGGGTCGTAGAACGCGGCGTCCCCCTCCCCCTCGAGGGGAGGATCCGGCCGCAGGCCGGGGGTGGGGTCCTCTCCGAAGCGCGCCTACACAAAACGTCGCGCACTGCCGTGACGACCCCACCCGGCCCTGCGGGCCACCCTCCCCTCGAGGGGGAGGGGGACGTCGTGCCAATTCTCTTCTACCGTTCGATGCTGCTCGCCGCCGATGTCGCGCCCATCGACGCGCTTTTCGAAGCCCTGCGCCACCGCGGCATGGCTCCCGTGCCTATGTTCGTCTCCAGCCTCAAGGACCCGGCGTCGCTCGCCTTTGTCGAAACCGCGCTCGCAACCCTGAAGCCTGCCGCCACCATCACCGCCACAGCTTTCGCCTCGGGTGCCGAGCCCGGTGTCGAAACCCTGTTCGACCGCGCCGGCGTGCCGGTGTTCCAGGTCATCGTCGCGACCACCCGCCGCGACATCTGGCAAACCAATCAGCGCGGCCTGGCGCCCGCCGACCTTGCCATGCATGTCGTCCTGCCCGAGCTCGACGGCCGCATCCTGGCCGGCGCCATTTCATTCAAGGGCGAAAGCGAAACCGACCCGGCGCTGGCCTTCCGCGCCTTCGCCAACCGGCCTGAGCCCGACCGCGTGGCGCAAGTGGCGAACCGTGTCGAGGCCTTCGTGCGCCTGCAGCGGACGCCGCGTGCGGAGCGCAAGCTCGCCATCCTGATCCCCGACTATCCGAGCGCCCCCGGTCGCACCGGCTACGCGGTTGGTCTCGACGTGCCGTCCAGCGTGCTGGCAATGCTGCACGACCTGAGCGAACAGGGCTATGCCGTTGAAAGGATTCCGCAAACGCCGCGCGAGTTGCTGGAGACGCTGGAGCGTGGAGGTGAAGGGTTGGGGTTTGAGGACTATCTCGGGTACTCGGCGGAATTGCCTGCTGAAGCGATAGCTGCAGTGACGGCCGCATGGGGGAATGCGGGAGATGAGACAAGTTTGTGCGAGGCACCCCCCTCTGTCCTGCCGGACATCTCCCCCTCAAGGGGGGAGATTGGCAGTTTCGCCGACGGCTCTCGCTCAACATCCTTGGTGATTGGCGAAAGCAGAGACAACAGCGCAATCTCCCCCCTTGCGGGGGAGATGTCCGGCAGGACAGAGGGGGGTGTTCAAGCGCCTGCCGCCGCAAAATTCGCCTTCCGCGCAGCCACCTTCGGCAACGTCACCGTGGCACTCGCACCTGACCGCGGGCGCTCAGCCGACCGCCGCGCCGACTATCACGACCCGACGCTGCCGCCGCGCCATGCGCTGGTCGCCTTTGGCCTCTGGCTGCGCAAGTCGCTCGGCATCCATGCAATTGTCCATGTCGGCGCCCATGGCACGCTGGAGTGGCTGCCCGGCAAGACCGTTGCGCTCAGCGAAAACTGCTTTCCCGAGATAGTCACCGGTCCCCTGCCCGTCATCTATCCCTTCATCGTCTCCAACCCGGGAGAGGCAGCGCAGGCCAAGCGGCGCATTGCCGCCGTCACGCTCGGCCATCTGCCGCCGCCGCTGACCGGCGCCGGGCTGGACGAAAACCAGCACAGGCTTGAACGACTGGTTGACGAATATGCCCAGGCCGACGGGCTCGACCGCCGCCGCCGCGACCGCCTGGCGAAGCTGATCGTCGAGACGGCGGAAAAGACCGGCCTCGCCTCAGAGGCAGGCGTCGCCAGGACCGACGCAGCCGACGAGGCTTTGCGCCGCATCGACGCCTGGCTCTGCGATCTCAAGGATTTCGCCATCAAGGACGGCCTGCACATTTACGGCCGCTCGCCGGAAGGCGAGGCTGATCCGGTACGGCGGCAAAGTGCGGCAGCTGAAAAAACCGCGCTGCTTGCCGCCCTCGATGGCCGCCACGTCGCTGCCGGTCCGGCCGGTGCGCCGGCGCGTGGCCGGAGCGATGTGCTGCCCACCGGCCGCAATTTGTTTACCGCCGACCCGCGCACCATGCCGACGCCGACCGCCTATGATCTGGGCAAGGTGGCAGCGGAAGAAGTGGTCCGCAGCTACATGCAATCGCATGGCGACTGGCCGCGCTCGCTGGTCATCGACCTGTGGGGCTCGGCCTCGCTGCGCACCGGCGGTGAGGAGATCGCGCAAGGCCTGGCGCTGATGGGCTGCCGGCCGCAATGGGATTCCGCCACCGGCCGCATCACCGGCATAGATGTGCTGCCGCCGGCAACACTCGGCCGTCCGCGCATCGATGTCACCTGGCGCATATCGGGCCTGTTCCGCGACATGTTCCCGACCCAGATCGCGCTGATCGACGCCGCGGCCAACGCGGTGGCGACCCGCGACGAGGATGATTCGGAAAACCCGCTCGCCGCTAGGACCCGCATCGACGGCAAGATCAGCCCGCGCATTTTCGGCACCTCGCCGGGCACTTACGGCGCGGGCGTCGAGGACTTGTTGTCGAGCGGCGACTGGGCCGCGCGCGAAGAGATCGGCCGCACCTATCTCGCCGCCACCTCGCACGCCTATGGCGGCTCCGAGGGCAAAGGCATTTCGGCGCCCGGCGCGTTCGAGGATCGCCTCGCCGAGGCCGATCTTCTGGTTCATACCGGCGACGACCCCGGCCGCGACATCCTCGAAGGCTCGGCCGACGTCGCCTTCATCGGCGGCTTTTCTGCAGCACTTGCCGCGCTCGGCAAAAACGCCGACGTGATCGTGCTCGACACCACGGACCCGCAAAGACCGAAGCCGCGCTCGGTTGGTGAGGCCGTGTCGCGCGTCGTGCGGGCACGCGCCGTCAATCCGCGCTTCATCGCCGGCCAGATGCGTCATGGCCCGCGCGGCGCCTCGGAATTCGCCGAGACGGTCGACCGGCTTGTCGGCTTTGCTGAGACTACCCATGCCATATCGGGCACGCTGATCGAGGCGATGCACGACGCCTATCTTGGCGACCCCGTGGTGCGCGCCTTCATACTGCGCGAGAACCCGGCGGCGGCGAAGGTGATTGCCGAGCGTTTGCTGTCGGCACGGCGGCGCGGGCTCTGGCATCCGCTGCGCAATTCGATCGATGACGATCTCGCCGCACTGATTGCCGAAGCGCAAGCTCTGGGAGTGGCGGCATGAACGCTTTCTCGCGCCGTGGCGCCTGCCCTGCCTTGTCCGCGCCGATGCAGACCGGCGACGGGCTGCTGGTGCGGCTCAATCCGGTCGCTGGAGGACTGTTGCCGAAATCGTTGATCGGACTCTGCGAATCTGCCTTGCGCCATGGCAACGGTATCATGGAAGTGACCGCCCGCGGCAGCCTGCAGATCCGCGGCCTGACGTCGGCAAGCGCGCGGCTGCTGGCGATGGAGGTCGATGCGCTCGGCATCGCGGTGCGCACCGGCGTGCCCGTCGAGACCGGCCCGCTGGCCGGGCTCGACCAGGAGGAGATAGCCGACCCGCGCCCAATGGCGCAGCGGATTCGGGCGGCAATTGAGGACGCCGGTGTTACGCAACGGCTTGGCCCGAAGGTGTCGGTGATTGTTGACGGCGGCGGGCAGCTGACAATGGATGCGGTTACGGCCGATGTCAGGCTGGTCGGGGTGCGGGCCGCCGACGGAATTAAGTGGCGGGTATCGCTCGCCGGAGATGCGCAGGGTGCCACGCCGCTGGCGATGTCCGAGGAAGATGCGGCTTGTGACATCGCCGTCGCCATTCTCAGGATGGTTGCCGAAAAGGGCCGCGATGCCCATGCGCGGGATTTGACGGCGAGGCAGCTGAGATCTCTCGCAAGTTGGCGATCCGTCGCGCCCCCCTCTGTCCTGCCGGACATCTCCCCCACAAGGGGGGAGATCGGCAGCTTCGCCGGCGGCTTCCCCCCAGCACCTTCGGCGATTGGCGAAATCGGAGACGAAGGCGCAATCTCCCCCCTAGAGGGGGAGATGTCCGGCAGGACAGAGGGGGGCGCGAAGGATCGCCGGCCCATCGGAGTTTTCGATCTGGCAGCCGGCAGTACCTCCCTCGGCATCGGCCTGCCGTTCGGCAGCATACCAGCGCAAAAACTTATCGATCTCACCCAATACGCCCTCATCCTCGGCACCACCGAAATCCGTCTGGCGCCGGGTCGCACGCTGCTTTTGCTTGGCCTCTCCCCAGCCGCATGTCTTTCACTCCAGAAAACCGCCGCAACCCTCGGCTTCGTCACCGACGCAGCCGATCCGCGCACCAGGATCGCCGCCTGCCCGGGTGCTTCCGCCTGTGCCTCGGGCCGCATCGCGACACGCAACATCGCCGAGACCATCGCCGTGGAAGACCGCGATATCCTCGATTCCTCGCTGACGCTGCACATCTCCGGCTGCGCCAAGGGTTGCGCCCATCCCGGTCCGGCGGCGCTGACCCTGGTCGGTGGCGAAAACGGAGCCGGACTTGTCGTGGACGGGACGGCAAAGGCATTGCCCGCCGGATACAGGCCGGGCTACGACGCCGCGCACGGCATCGGCCGCGTTGCAGCGATGATCCGCAGCGCACGACATTCCGGCGAAACCGCTGCCGCCTGCCTGGCAAGGCTCGGCGCGGCCGGCATCACCGAAATCTACCGACAGGAATGAGCATGCCCGCCCAGAACGCCTACGACTACATCCATGACGGCACGGCGATCTACGAGCGCTCCTTCGCCATTATCCGCGCCGAGGCCGACCTGTCGCGCTTTTCCGAAGCCGAGGCCGAAATCGCTATCCGCATGATCCACGCCTGCGGCCAGGTCGATGCTTGCAGGCACTTCGTTTTCTCGAGCGATTTCGTCGCCGCTGCGCGCACGGCGCTGGGGGCCGGCGCGCCGATCTTCTGCGACGCGCAGATGGTCTCGCATGGCGTCACGCGCGCCCGGCTTCCGGCCGGCAACGAGGTGATCTGTACGCTGCGCGATCCGCGGACCGCCGACATCGCGAAAAAGATCGGCAACACCCGCTCGGCCGCGGCGATCGACCTGTGGGGCGAGCGCATGGCCGGTTCGGTCGTCGCCATCGGCAATGCGCCGACAGCCCTTTTCTATCTGCTGGAGAAGCTGCGCGACGGCGCCCCGAAGCCGGCGGCGATCATCGGCATGCCGGTCGGGTTTGTCGGCGCCGCTGAATCGAAGGATGCGCTGGCCGAAAATTCCTATGGCGTGCCTTACGCCATCGTGCGCGGCCGGCTGGGCGGCAGCGCCATGACCGCCGCCGCCCTCAATGCATTGGCGAGGCCGGGCCTATGAATGCGATTGCAAAAGGCAGGCTTGTCGGCGTCGGCACCGGACCCGGCGACCCGGAACTCTTGACGCTGAAGGCAGTGCGCGCGCTGGCCGAGGCCGATGTCGTCGCGCATTTCGCTAAGCGCGGCAACAACAGCAACGCCCGGGCCATCGTCGAAACCCATTTTCGCTCCGATTTGATTGAACTGCCGCTGCTCTATCCGGTGACGACCGAAATCGACAAGGATCACAGCGATTACCGCTCGCAGATCACCGATTTCTACGAGGAATCGGCCGAAAAGGTCGCCGCGCACCTCAGCGCCGGCAGGATGGTCGCTGTGCTTTCGGAAGGCGACCCGCTTTTCTACGGCTCCTACATGCATCTCCATGTCCGGCTGGCGCACCGCTTCCCGACCGAAGTCATTCCCGGCATCACCGCCATGTCCGGCTGCTGGTCGGCGACCGGCCTGCCGATCGTCCAGGGCGACGACGTACTGACCGTATTGCCCGGCACCATGAGCGAATTCGAGCTGATGCGCCGCCTCGCCGACACCGACGCCGCCGTGATCATGAAGGTCGGCCGCAACCTGCCCAAGATCAAGCGCGCGCTGGAGGCAACCGACAAGCTGGCGCGGGCCATCTATGTCGAGCGCGGCACCATGCCGGGCGGTGTCTCGATGCGGCTTGCCGACAAAAAGGATGGCCAGGCGCCTTATTTCGCCATCGTGCTGGTGGCCGGCTGGTCGGGCCGGCCAAACGCATTGAGAGCCGAAGCATGAGCGGCCGCCTCACCGTCATCGGCCTCGGGCCCGGCGACGCCGACCAGGTGACGCCGGAGGCAAGCCGCGCCGTTGCCGAGGCAAAATTCTTCTATGGCTACAAGCCTTATCTTGACCGGCTCGATCTGCGCCCCGACCAGATTCGCGTCGCTTCCGACAATCGCGAGGAACTCGCGCGCGCCAAGGACGCGCTGCTGAAGGCTGCGGAAGGCCACGATGTCGCCGTCGTGTCGGGCGGCGATCCCGGCGTCTTCGCCATGGCCGCGGCCGTCTGCGAGGCGATAGAGGCGGGCCCACCCGAATGGCGCGCGGTCGACATCGCCATCGTGCCCGGTATCACCGCCATGCTCGCCGTCGCCGCCCGCATCGGCGCGCCGCTCGGCCACGATTTCTGCGCCATATCGCTGTCCGACAATCTGAAGCCGTGGGACCTGATCGAGCTACGCCTGCTGGCGGCAGCGGGCGCCGGCTTCGTCATCGCGCTCTACAACCCGATCAGTAAGGCGCGCCCATGGCAGCTAGGCCGCGCCTTCGAATGCCTTGCTGCGATCCTGCCCGGCACCACGCCGGTGATCTTCGGCCGTGCCGCCGGCCGTCCCGACGAGCGCATCGAGGTTTTTCTGCTGGCGGACGCCGATGCCGCGAAGGCCGACATGGCGACCTGCATCATCATCGGCTCGCCGGAAACCAGGATCATCAAGCGGGGTGACAAGGCCGCGCTGGTCTACACGCCGCGTTCGGCAGCTGGCCCAAGAACATGACCGACCAGAAAATGATCGACCATCGCGGCAAGAGATTCGACGGTCTCAGCCGACGTGACGTCCGGCAGCGCCGGCCTGCGGATCATCACCACCTCGATTCCCAGCGCTCGCGCGGCCGCGATCTTGCCGTAGGTTGCCTCGCCGCCGCTGTTTTTGGAAACAACGACTTCGATGTGGTGTTGCAGAAGCAGGGCATGTTCGTCGACTTCCCGAAACGGCCCGCGCGCCAAGAGATAGGTCGCGTCGGGCACAGCGAGCCTGGGCTCGACCGGGTCGACACTGCGGATGAGATAATGATGCTGGGGAGCGGCCTTGAAGGCAGCGACCTCCTGTCGCCCGAGCGCCAGGAATACGCGGCGCGGCACCGATCCCAAAGCCGTCACCGCGCTGGCAACGGTGTCGACCAACATCCAGCGATCACCTTCGACCGCCTCCCATCCGGGACGCCTGAGCGTAACGATAGGCACGCCGGTCATGCGCGCTGCTTCCGCCGCATTGGCGGAGATTCGCGCCGCATAGGGATGCGTGGCGTCGATCAGCAGGTCGATCTTGTTCTGGCGGAGATACGCCGCCAGCCCGCCGGCACCGCCGAAGCCGCCGACCCGCACCGGCACCCCCTGCGCGGCCGGGTTTTCGGTGCGGCCGGCCAGCGACAGTATGACCGAAATATCCGGGCGCGCGGCCAGCTTTCCGGCCATTTGCCGGGCTTCGGTGGTTCCGCCGAGGATCAGAATGCGGTGGGTCATCATGCCTGCTGAAGCTCCGCGCGGCGCCAAGCTCACCTCAAAGTGGCTCACGATCATCGGCATCGGCGAGGACGGTGTAGCGGGTCTCGGCGACGAGGCCAAGCGGTTGATCGCGGAGGCCGAATTCGTCTTCGGCGGCAAGCGCCACCTTGCCCTCGTCGCGTCGCTCGCCAAAGGTGAAGCGCGCGCCTGGCCGACACCTTTCGATGCCGAGCTGCGCGACGTGCTGGCGCTCTCCGGCAGACGCGTCTGCGTGCTGGCCTCCGGCGATCCCTTCTACCACGGTGTCGGCGTCACCCTTGCCCGCAAGGTCGCTGCAGAGGGTATGCGGGTGATCCCCGCGCCCTCGGCCTTCTCGCTGGCCGCCGCCCGCCTTGGCTGGCCGCTGCAGGATATCGAGACCGCCTCGCTGCATGGTCGCTCGCTCGACCTGATCCGGCCGTTGCTGCATCCTTGCACCCGCATTCTCGCGCTGACCTCGGACAGCGATGCACCGGGAGCGATTGCCCGTCTCATGACCGAACTTGGCTTCGGCGCTTCGCGGTTGACGGTGCTGGAGGCGCTGGGTGGGCCGAACGAAAGGCTGCGCTCGGCGAGCGCCGGCACTTTCGACCTCGAAAAGATCAACCCGCTCAACGTGCTCGCGATCGAAGTTGAATCGACTTCGCAAGCACGCATCCTGCCGCTGACAGCGGGACTTGCCGATCATTTGTTCGAGCATGACGGCCAGATCACCAAGCGCGAAGTGCGCGCCGTCACCCTGTCCGCTCTCGCGCCAAGACGCGGCGAACTGCTGTGGGACATCGGCGCCGGATCGGGCTCCATCGGCATCGAATGGATGCTGGCCCATCCCTCCATGCGCGCCATTGCCGTTGAGGCCGATCCGGCCCGCGCCACCCGCATCCGACGCAACGCCCCGGCCTGCGGCGTTCCCGGTCTCACCGTCGTCGAAGGTTCGGCACCGCAAGCTCTTGCCGGGCTGGAGACGCCCGCGGCGATCTTCGTCGGCGGCGGCGGCAGCGATGCCGGCGTGCTGGAGGGAGCCATCGATGCCTTGCCTGCCGGCGGCCGCCTTGTCGCTAATGCGGTGACCCTGGAGATGGAGGCGCTGCTGCTTTCCCGTCACGCCGCGCACGGCGGCCAGCTCACCCGCATTGCTATATCCCGTGCTTCGCCGGTTGGTTCGATGCAGGCCTGGCGGCCGGCTATGCCGGTCACTCAATGGAGCTGGGTGAAGCCATGATGGTCGCGGGCATCGGCAGCCGCAAAGGCGTCAGCGCGCGCGACGTGCTTGCCGCGGTAGAAACCGCCCTGGAAGCGCACGGGCTTGCCCTGCCCGCGCTTTCAGCCCTCGCGACCGCGTCTCTCAAGCAGGATGAAGCGGCAATCTTCGCCGCCGGACGCGAACTCCGCCTTCCGGTGATCGTCGTCGAACAGGATGAACTCAAAGCCGCATCTACGACCAGCCGTTCCGACCTATCGCAGGAGCATGCCGGCACGCCGTCGGTTTCCGAAGCCTCGGCGCTTGCCGCCGCCGGCAAAGGCGCAAAACTGCTCGGGCCGCGCACCGTGCTCGGTGCTGTCACTTGCGCCATCGCCATCAGCGGAGATGCGGTATGACCGTTCACTTCATCGGTGCCGGCCCGGGTGCTGCCGACCTCATCACCTTGCGCGGCAGCCGCCTGCTCGGCAGTTGTCCCGTCTGCCTCTATGCCGGATCGATCGTCGCGCCGGAGCTGTTGCAGCACTGCGCGCCCGGAACGAGGTTGATCGACACCGCGCCGATGTCGCTCGACGAGATCGAGGCCGAATATCTGGCCGCCCACGCGGCCGGCAATGATGTCGCCCGCCTGCATTCCGGCGATCTTTCGGTGTGGAGCGCCGTTGCCGAGCAGATCCGCCGGCTGGAAAAGCACGGCATTCCTTACACGCTGACGCCGGGCGTGCCGTCCTTCGCCGCTGCGGCGGCAGCGCTGCGCCGCGAGCTGACCATTCCAGAAGTCGCGCAAAGCCTGGTGCTGACCCGCATCTCCGGCCGCGCCTCGCAAATGCCTCCCGACGAAACGCTGGCCGGCTTTGGCCGCACCGGCGCCACGCTGGCCATCCACCTTGCCATCCACGCTATCGACCGCGTCGTCGCCGAGCTAACGCCGCATTACGGCGCCGACTGCCCGGTGGCGGTCGTCTTCCGTGCCTCCTGGCCGGACGAGCGCGTGCTGACCGGCACGCTGGCCACCATCGAGGCGCAACTGGCCGCCGATCCGATGGAACGCACGGCAATCATCTTCGTCGGCCGCTCGCTGGAGGCGGAGGGCTTTGGCGAAAGTTCACTGTACGACGCGCACTATCAGCGACGCTTTCGCGGACGGGACGGATTGTGAGCGGCAGCAACAGAAACACTACGGTCGAGCAGGCGCTCACCCGGCTCAACTTCAAGCCGCGCCAGCTTGAGCCCGGGCATGTCTGGCTGGCCGGCGCCGGCCCTGGCGATCCCGGCTGCCTGACGCTGGAAGTGCTAGCCGCCCTCGGACAGTGCGACGCGCTGGTTTATGACGCGCTGGTCTCGCCAGAAGTCGTCGCTGTCGCCGAGGGCGCGGAACTGTTCTATGCCGGCAAACGCGGCGGCAAGCCGTCGATGAAGCAGGACGACATAACCGCTCTGCTGGTCCGGCTGGCGCGCGCGGGCCGGCGCGTCGTCAGGCTCAAGGGCGGCGACCCCTATATTTTCGGGCGTGGCGGCGAAGAGGCGCTGGCGCTGGCCGGGGAAACTATCCCGTTCCGCATCCTGCCTGGCCTGACGTCCGGCCTCAGCGCGCTGGCCGCGACCGGCATTCCCGGCACCATGCGCGGCATCAACAAGGCGCTGATCCTGGCGACCGGCCATGCCGCCGGCACCGATGATGATCTCGACTGGGCGGCAATCGCCCGCACCGGCCAGCCGGTGGTCATCTATATGGGCATGGCCAATCTGCCGCTGATCGCCGCCTCGCTGCTCGAGGGCGGGCTGGCGCCTTCGACGCCCGCCGCGGTGATTGTCGCTGCGACGACACCGCAGGAACGGATCGTCGTCGCCACGCTCGCCACGATTGCCGAGGAAACGGCCACAGCCGGCTTGACCTCGCCGGCGCTGATCGTCGTCGGCGGTATTGTCGCGATGCGCGCGGCACTGGCGGGTGAGTCATGACCCGCGCCATCATCATCGGCGCGCCGCGCTCGGGCTCGGGCAAGACCAGCGTCACCATCGGCATTTTGCGCGCACTTGCCCGGCGCGGCCTGAAAGTGCGCGGCGCCAAATCCGGCCCGGACTATATCGATCCTGGCTTCCACACCGCCGCCACAGGCTTGTCCGGCATCAATCTCGACAGCTGGGCAATGCCGCCCGCCCTGCTCAACGCACTGGCCGGCGAAGCGACCGAAGATGCCGATTTCATCTTCCTCGAAAGCGCCATGGGCCTGTTCGACGGGATCCCTGCTGCTCCAGGCCGTTCCGGCTCGGCTGCCGACCTTGCCCGGCTTTACGGCCTGCCGGTGCTGCTGGTGCTCGACGTCTCCGGACAGTCGACCACGGCGGCGGCCGTCGCCAAGGGTTTTGCCACTTACGATCCGGATGTGCGCATGGCCGGGGTCGTGCTCAACCGGCTGGGCAGCGAGCGCCACCGCCGGTTATGCGGCGATGCCATCGAGGCACTCGGCCTGCCTGTCGTCGGTGCCATCCTGCGCGATCCCTCGCTCAACCTGCCCGAGCGCCATCTCGGCCTCGTCCAGGCCGGCGAATATGAGAATCTGATGGCGCATCTCGACCGCCTGGCCGACATGGTCGAGCGCTCGCTCGATCTCGACGCCATCATGGCGCTGGCGGCGCCATTCACGCCTGCGCCGGGCAATTTCGGCGACGCGCTGCCGCCGCCCGGCCAGCGCATTGCACTCGCCGAGGACGCCGCCTTCACCTTCCTCTATCCGCATGTCGCCATGCATTGGCGCAAGGCCGGCGCCGAAATCGTGCCGTTCTCGCCGCTCGCCGATGAGGCGCCTGGCGACGATTGCGATATCTGTTGGCTGCCCGGCGGCTATCCCGAGCTTCACGCCGGCCGCCTCGCCGCCGCCGCGAATTTCAGGGCGGGCATGGCGAGGTTCGCCGCCACGCGGCCGGTGCATGGCGAGTGCGGAGGCTTCATGGTGCTCGGCGAGGCACTCGAGGACGCGTCGGGCGAGACGCATCGGATGCTTGGCCTCCTCGGCCATTCGACCAGCTTCGCCAAGCGCAAGATGAACCTCGGCTACCGCGAGGCACGGCTGCGGTCCGGGTGTCCGCTCGGCAGCCAAGGCACGCTGATCCGCGGTCACGAATTCCACTATGCGCAGATGATTGCGACCGGCAGTGACGAGCCGCTGGCCGACCTCGCCGACGGGCAAGGCAATCCGCTCGGCGCCTCCGGCTACCGGCGCGGCAATGTCAGCGGCACGTTCTTCCATGCCATTGCGAGGGGCGGATGAACGCCTCGCAACGGCAGCTCCTCGAAGACATCGCGCTTTGCCTCGTCTTCTTCACCCGGCTGCCGCTGCCCGGAACCGACTTCCGTGGCCGCAGCTTTGCCGCTGCGATCTGGGCTGCACCGGTCGCCGGTCTCGCCGTCGCTCTGGCCGGTGCGCTGGTCTACGCCATCGGGACAAGGCTCGGCCTAGCCGCAGGTCCTGTTGCCGCGTTGGCCCTTGCCGCGATCTTGCTCGCTACCGGCTGCCTGCATGAGGACGGGCTTTCGGATGTCGCCGACGGTTTTGGCGGCGGCAAGACGCGCGACAGAAAGCTGGAGATCATGCGCGACAGCCGCATCGGTGCCTACGGCGCTTGTGCACTTGCTGTCTCGCTGCTGATCCGCTGGAGCGTACTCTCTGGATTCGCCGGCCCGGCTCATGTCTTCTGGGCCCTCATTGCCGCGCATGCCGCTTCGCGCGGCCTGCTCGGCGCCTTCATGCACCTGCTGCCGCCGTCCCGCAGCGACGGCCTTTCGGCCGAAGCGGGCACCGTCTCGGCTAAAACAGCTGGCATCGGTGCCGTACTCGGTGCGGTCGCGCTGCTGGCGCTTGGGTTCAGTGCTGCCATGTTCGCGCTCATCCTGCTTGCGTTCTTGTTTGCCGCGTTTCGAGCGCTTTGCCTCAACCAGATCGGCGGCCAGACCGGCGACACCGTCGGCGCCCTGCAGCAGCTCGGCGAGATCGCAATCCTGCTCGTCGCTTCCGTTTCCCTGTCTTGACTCTGTTTCGGAGATTTTGCCCCATGCCTTTCAAATCGCTCGATGAACTGCGCGCCGCCTGCCTCGACCTGCACAGCGGCAGCGACGCCGCGGCCAACGCCGTCGCCCACCGCCAGGACACGCTGACCAAGCCGCAAGGCAGCCTCGGCCGGCTGGAGACAGTAGCCGCCTGGCTGGCGCGCTGGCAGGGCCGCGACATACCAAAGCTCGACCGCGTCAAGGTTTTCGTCTTTGCCGGCAACCACGGCGTCACCGCGCAAGGCGTGTCGGCCTTCCCGTCGGAGGTCACCGTGCAGATGGTGGCGAATTTCGCCGGCGGCGGCGCCGCCATCAACCAGCTTGCCCGCATCGCCGGCGCGGAGCTGGACGTCATCCCGCTCGATCTCGATCGCCCGACCGGCGACTTCACGCAAGAGCCGGCGATGGAGGACGAGGTCTTCCTCGCCGCCGTCTCAGCCGGCTACGACGCGATCAGCAAGGAACTCGACCTCGTCTGCTTCGGCGAAATGGGCATCGGCAACACCACGCCGGCGGCGGCCATCTCGACCGCTCTGTTCGGTGGCGGCGCGGAACGATGGACAGGGCGTGGCACCGGCGTCGACGATGCCGGCCTTGTGCGCAAGATTGTCGCCATTGAGGCCGGCCTCAAGCGCCACGCCATGGCGCTGGCCGATCCGCTGAAGATAGCGGCAGCCCTCGGCGGGCGCGAGCTTGCGGCGATCTTGGGCGCAACACTGGCGGCGCGCCATCTCGGCGTGCCGGTGCTGCTCGACGGCTTCGTCTGCACCGCCGCCGCGGCACCCTTGGCCGGGCTGCATCCCGCCGGCCTTGCCCACACTATGGCCGCTCACGTATCGGCCGAATCCGGCCACCGCCGCCTGCTCGAAGCGCTCGGTCTGCCACCCTTGCTCGACCTCGGCATGCGGCTCGGCGAAGGCTCCGGCGCCTGCCTCGCCATCAACATCGTCCGCTCGGCACTCGAATGCCACGCCCGCATGGCAAGCTTTGCGGAGGCTGGGGTCTCGGAGAAGTAAGGCGGAGCCAAGCGCGGATCGCGTTGATGAACAAACGCTCACAGATCTTCGGAGACCCGAAACAGGGGCTTCGCGATATTCTTGCTCGGATCATCAGAGATTTCGACAGCAAGAGCGGCGCCTTTGCCGGGCTGAAATACAATTCGCCGTGGATACTCGCCACCGAGGATTGGGCAGAGCGATCGGGCCATACGGTCGAAGAGCTATGCGAGATGATTTCTCAATGGCGAATCTCAATCTTTTCTGGCGAGCAGACAGACCCGAGAATCGTTCAGATTTTTGAAGATCTTCGCAGCGCCGCGGAAGATTGGCGAACCGAGACAGACTACATCGGTCCACCCCTTCCCTACGATCCTGAAGAGGCAAAATTCCCCAATCGCAAAGAACTGAAAGCGCATACCCTCAGGGCTTGGGATTCTTTGGGATTATCGACGCAGTGGCATCACTACGATGCCCGAGACCTTAGTTTTAGCGGAATTGTCGAAGATAGATTTGGTCACGAAATTAGATTCTCGATGACCTTCAAGCTGGCATATGGTGGTCCAATAAGGTTGTTCTTCCAATTTCCTTACTATTCGGAAGGCGATCCGAGACATCTAGACCTCTTTATGCTTTCAGGCTGTTTTGTCTGTCAGGACCTCCGTTTGCCCGAAGCACTCGACCTTAAATGGACCGTCGGTAAAAGCAGGACAAACTTCGATGCCGTCGACGGCGTCTTGGCCATAGTGCGGGCGATCCTCAGCTGTCTGCGGCCGACTATCCAATAGCGGTTGCATAAATGCGGCCACCCGATAGCGGCGAAACATCCGGCTTTCTAGGTCTTTCCACCAATTTTCTGAAAAATTTGGTGGGTGCGCACAGGATTGAACTGTGGACCCGCTGATTAAGAGTCAGCTGCTCTACCAACTGAGCTACGCACCCACTCGGCCGGCAAAACCGGCGTTGGCGGGCATATAGCCGCCGATATCCGCCATGTCCAGCCCTGCCGGATTCATTTCCCGACAAATCGCACGGGGTCTCGTCATCCCTGGGCGGAGCGAACGCGAAGCGGAGCGCAGACCCTGGGATGACGAAACGTAAGGGTAGGATCAGACAAAAAACCTGCCTTCAGCCACCTTCACCGCATGGCCGCCGATGCGGGCGGCCGCCAGTTTGCCGCCTTCGACATTCAGTTCGAGGCGAATGCGCGAAGGCCGGCCCATCTCCAGCCCCTGCTCGATCCATAGTTGTGAAACACCGTCGGTCGGGCCGTCGAAATGCATGATCGCGCCGGCGAACGCGGCCGCCGCCGACCCGGTCGCCGGGTCTTCGTAGGACGGATTGCCAGGCACCATCATGCGGACATGGAAGGCGCTGTCGTGATGCACCGTCTCGCGGCAATAGACATAGGGGCTGGCGAAGGCCCAATCGCTCTTGCGTGGTGCGAGCTCCGACCAGGCCTGGTTGTCCAGCCTGATCCGGGCGGCCGCCTCCAGATTGGCGACGGGGATGGCCACGTAGGGCACGCCCGCCGACCAGAACGAAACGCGGTGGTTCTCGAAGCCGATCTCGTGCGGTCCGAGGCCAAGGGCGGCGCCGATCGCCTCGGGATCGGCCGACAATGCCAGTTGCTCCGGCAGTTTTGCCAAGTCGAACTCGGCGAAGGTCGAACCGTCGTGCTTGCTGACAGCGCAGCGCACCGGGCCGATATTCTCCTCGAGCACGAAGATGCCGGCGGCCTCTCCCGCCATTTCGGCGAGCGCTATCGCCGAGCCGACGGTTGGGTGGCCGGCGAACGGCATTTCATAGTCGGGCGTGAAGATACGGATGCGGGCCCGGTGCTTCGGGTTGTCCGGCGGCAGCACGAAGACGGTTTCGGAGAGGTTGAACTCGCGCGCCACCGCCTGCATCGCCGCAACGTCCAGCCCATCACAGTCGAGCACCACGGCCAGCGGATTGCCGGCCAGCCGGTTGGTGGTGAATACGTCGTAAAGCAAGTAATTCCGCGGCTGCATCTCAGTAAGTCCTCTGCCTCATTCCCAACATGAGCGAAATTTAATTTGAATTTTGAACCATAAGGCCTGATTTGTGCACTGATGGGATATCACTGAACATAGGGGTCCGGCGTGGACCAGATTGTCAACCTGCCAAAGACGGAATCCGCTTCCGCCATCGAGACGGCGCTCGGGCTCGACCACCAGGGCCTGAAGACAAAACGCCGTCGCGGTTGGCTTTACGCAGTGTTCGCACTGCTTGCCGTCGCCGCGAGTGTCGTCGGCTACCAGTGGTATGCGGGCTCGCCCGCCAAGATCGAGTATACCACGACACTGGCCGCCATGGCCGACCTTACCGTCGCGGTTTCGGCTACCGGCACGCTGCAGCCTCTCACCCAGGTCGATATTTCCAGCGAACTCTCCGGCGTCGTCCGCTCGGTTTCGGTCAACGAGAACCAGCTGGTGAAGAAGGGCGATGTGCTGGCCGCGCTCGACACCGCCAAGCTGGAGGTGCAGATCGAGCGCGCCCAGGCCTCGGCCAAGGCGGCGACGGCGAGCGTCGAGGACGCCACCGTGACCGTGGCCGAAAACGAAAAGGCGCTGGTGCGCGCGGCACAATTGACCAAGCGCGGCATGGCGACGGACCAGTCGCTTGAAGCGGCAATCGCCACCCGCGACCGCTCGAAGGCGGCGCTTGATATCGCCAAAGCCAACCTCGCCATGGCCAATGCCGATCTCAAGGCGCAGCAGACGGATCTTGCCAAGAGTACCATCTACGCTCCGATCGACGGCATCATACTGACGCGCTCGGTCGACCCCGGCCAGACGGTCGCCTCCTCGCTGCAGGCGCCGGTGCTGTTCGTCATCGCCGCGGATTTGAAGAACATGGAATTGAAGGCTGCGGTCGACGAGGCCGATATCGGCGCCGTCAAACCCGGCCAGCATGCGCGCTTCACCGTTGACGCGTTCCCCGAACGGCCATTCGACGCCGAAATCCGCGACATTTCCTATGCCTCGGTCACCACCGACGGTGTCGTTACCTATGATGCAAGACTCGACGTCGACAATAGCGAGCTCCTGTTGCGGCCCGGCATGACAGCCACCGTCTCGGTCGTCACCAAGCAGGCCAGGAACGTGCTCACCGTGCCATCGATCGCCTTCCGCTACCGGCCGGCGCAGACGGCGGAGCGCGGCTGGAGCCTCACCGACCTGTTCACCGGCCGCATGGGGCGCCCGGGCGGCAACCGCCAGCGGCAGGCGGCGACGAAGCCCATCAACGGCTCGCGCACGCTTTACGTGCTGGAGAATGGCCGGCCGCATCCGGTCAACGTCAGGGTCGGCTCGACAGATGGCGAACTGACCGAGATCGTTTCCGGCCTGGAGGAAGGCGCGCAAGTCATTACCGCCTCGCAGCAGCGGAGCTGATCGTGGCATCGGGCGCGACCCTCATCGGCTTCGACAAGGTCTGGAAAAGCTATGGCCAGGGCGAGGCACGGGTGCATGCGCTGGCCGGCGTCGACCTCGCCATCAGACGCGGCGAATTCGTCGCCATCATGGGTCCGTCGGGCTCAGGCAAATCGACGGCCATGAACATCATTGGCTGCCTCGACACGCCGACGGCCGGGACCTACAGCTTTCAGGGCATCGATGCCGGCCGCCTCGACCGCAACCGCCGCGCCGTGCTGCGCAACCTCTATGTCGGCTTCGTCTTCCAGGGCTATAATCTCTTGCCGCGCACCACGGCGGCGGAGAATGTCGAACTGCCGCTGATCTATCGCGGCGTTGGTGCCCGCGAGCGCCGCGGCCTGGCCATGCAGGCGCTTGCCGAGGTCGGCCTTGTCGGCCGCGAGCATCATACACCGGCCGAGCTCTCCGGCGGCCAGCAGCAGCGCGTGGCGATCGCCCGCGCCATCGTCACCAGGCCGACGCTGCTCGTCGCCGACGAGCCGACCGGCAATCTCGACACCGCCCGCACGCACGAGATCATGGAACTCCTGACGCAGCTGAACAGCGAGCTCGGCCTGACCATCGCCATGGTCACGCACGAAGCCGATGTTGCCGGCTATGCCCAGCGCACGATCCGTTTCCTCGATGGCCATGTTGCCTTGGACACAGCCAATCTCGAGATGGCCTAGCCATGATCTGGGAAACCGTTCGCCTCTCGCTCCGCTCCATCCGCCGCAACGTGCTGCGCTCGTTCCTGACGCTGCTCGGCATCGTCATCGGTGTTGCCGCCGTGATCGCCATGCTGACCATCGGCTCGGGGACCACCGAGAAGGTCAAGTCCGACATTTCCAAGCTCGGCAGCAATCTGCTTGTCATCCGTTCCGGCCGTCCGGCCGGGCCTGGCGGCCCGGGAGGGCTCGACCAGGTGGTCCGGCCTCTTGCCTACAAGGATCTCACCGCGCTTGTCGCGCATCTGAACGGCGCGCGCGCTATCGCGCCGGCGTCGCAAAAGCAGGTGCGCGTCATTTTTGGCACCGAAAGCCTGACCTCGGGCGTCACCGGCACCGACAGCGCCTATCTCGATGCCCGCGACTGGAAGCTGGTTTCGGGCCGCCCGTTCAGCGATTCGGAAACCCGCTCGGGGACCGGCGTCTGCCTCATCGGCGAGACGGTGCGCCAGCAGTTCTTCGGCGCCGGCGACCCCGAAGGCGAGATCATCCGCGTCAACCGCACCTCCTGCAAGATCATCGGCTTGCTCGAACCGAAGGGCTATACCGGTTTCGGCCAGGACCAGGACAATGTCGTGCTGATGCCGCTCGCCGCCTATCAGCGTCGCATTGCCGGCAATCGCGACATCGACTCGATCTATGTCGCCGCCGACGACCGTACGCCAACCACAGTGCTGCAGCAGCGCGTCGAGGACATCTTGCGCGACACACGCCGCATCCCGCCCGACCGCGACGATGATTTCTCGATCCGCGACATGACCCAGATCGCCGATGCCATGGCCAGCGCGACCACCACCATGACTGGCATGCTCGGCGCCGTCGCCGGCGTCAGCCTGCTCGTCGGCGGCATCGGCATTATGAACATCATGCTGGTGTCGGTAACCGAACGCACGCGCGAGATCGGCATCAGGCTCGCCATCGGCGCCCATGAAAAGCATATCCTCATCCAGTTTCTGGTCGAGGCAACCGTGCTGTCGCTGCTTGGCGGCATCATCGGCATCCTGATCGGCCTGGCGCTGGCCGGCCTCGCCTCGGTGACGCTGACGATCCCGTTTGCGCCAAGCCCGGCGGTCATCCTGCTTGCGGTCGGCTTCTCCGCGCTGATCGGCATGGTGTTCGGCTTCTTCCCGGCGCTGCGCGGCGCGCGGCTTAACCCGATCGACGCGCTGAGGCATGAATAGGCATTTCAGCAAGTGTCGCCTCCAGACGCTGCCAATTTTTTATGCAACCTGCCCTTGTCGCAGCACATTCTGCAATGATAACAATGCTGTTGGGGACTAAGGGGGGAACAATGGATGAGCAAGAAAGCGCGACTGGCTCTGGCGATTGTGATCGTCGAAGCCGCCTTGGCAGGGCTTTGGTGGAATTTGATCCTTTATGGGATGGACAATCCCGATCGCGTCACCGCTGACTTCCAGCAGGTAATTGGGCAGACGATGGGAACGGCGATGGGCGCGCTCCTGGGTCTCGGCGTGCTGTTGTATTTTGTTGCCGCCCGCAACGACCGCAAGGCCATTGAAGGTAGGCTACGACGTTAGAGTTGGAAACCTTGCTCGCTCGCAAAGTGCCATTCGATCAGCGGTCTCATATGCGGCATCAGCCCGTCCGGCAGGTCGGCTGCATTGCGGATGATTACGGGGCCTTCGATTTCAGGCTCTGACTCGGCCGCGACGAAAGCGCTGATCCGCTGTGCCAGGTCGTCGGCGGAGGCCGTCTCGCGGTAGCGGCGAAAGATCACCGTGCCGCTTGCCGTCGACAGGGCGTAATGGCGCCTGCCGCGTGTCGCGCCTGACAGGTCGAGACCGGTCTCTTCGCGCACCTCGCGGATCATGTTGAAGTCGACGTCGACAAGGCCGTCGCGGAAATCGGTTGGCTCGAACGAACCGGCGGCGAAGTAGATGCGGCCGGCATTGACCGTATGCGGCGCCATGCGGATCGCCACAAGCGCATTGTCGCCGGCGACCAGCATGGCATGGGCGTAGGCATGTTCGGCGCCAGGCACCTGTCGATTGCTGCGCCAAAGCATGAAGGTCGAATAACGCACCGCATGGCAACGGCCGACTAGGCGATTGTCGCGATAGCTGAGAGCGGAAAGCAGCACCACGGTGCCGTCGAAAAGCGCCGGCTTGGCCGCGGTCTCACGCCGCCAGTTCTCGGCGATCGCGTCGGCATGATCGCGCTCGAACGGATGCGGGCCGGAATCGAGCCTGACGTCGATGGCATCGACCGGCAGGATGACGTTGCGCGGCAGATCGAAACTCACGCCTGTCTCACACCATGTCGAGGGCAATTGCTACCGGGCAATGGTCGGATGCCTTCGGCCGGTCCCACCCGGCACGTGGGAAGCGCTCGACCTCCTGGCCCGCTGGAAATATGGTGCGCCAAGGCTGGCCGTTGCGGATGATATCGGGAACCGCGGTGGCGTTCTGCCTGGCCAGCGCGCTCGACAAAAGGATGTAGTCGAGCTGGCAGAGATGCCGCTCTTCCGGTCCGCGTGTGTGATAGAAAGTCCAGCGGTCCATTTCCGGCCGCCGCTCGACCGCGTTTTCACAAAAGCCGCCGGCAGTGAGCACATCGATGCAGGACCGGCTCTCGTCGATGACCTCGAAACGGTAGCCGTCGACGGCATCGCCGGTAATCTTCACGCGCTGCCGGTAGTCGTTCATATCGCCGCAGATTGCCCAGCGCTTGTCGGCGGCATGGTCCTTGCCGAAGCGCTCCTCGATGATCCGGCGCACTGCTTGAGCTTCGGCGATGCGCAGCGGCATTGTCGCTTCACGGCCGTCGAGGCCGTTGCGGGGCGAGCCCATCGACTTGAAATGCACGAGGTAGAGCGTCAACGGCGCGCCAGCCACCGTCAGATCGATTTCCAGGCAGTCGCGCCGGAAGATGCGCTCATTGGCCTGATACCCAAGCGCTGCCAATTCCGGCGTGTGCAGGCCGAATTGCTCGAACGTGACATAGGCGTAGCTGGTCATGCGCACGAATTCGATCGGCTGGCCCTGCGCGGTCTCGTTGCGCATCATCACGGCGACGTCGATGCCGCGCGAATCATTGCCGGCGGTGGTGTATTTCTGCCGGTAGCCTTGCCCCACCATCTTGAACAGATAGCCATATTCGAAGGCCCTCAGCGCCTCGATATTGTCGACCTCCTGCATGCAGATGATGTCGGCGCGGGTGGCCGCGATCGCCAGCGCCGTCAACTGCCGCGTGTCGTCGGATTGGGCGATGGCCCGCGCCTGCTCGAGCATCTTGTATTCGGCCTCGCTCTGAATGTCGAAAAGCGCCAGCGTGCGATCTTCGTTGAGCTGATTGCGGTATCCGGAATAATCAAACCTGTTCATCAGGTTTTCGACGTTGAAGGTGGCAAGGCGCAGCGACATGGCTTTGACCTTTGCCCGCAAGCGCGCCCGAAAACAAGGGCGCAGAAACCAGGCGGCTCTGATTGATCGCGCGCTCGCCATGGTTGACGGAACCTTTTTGTTCATCTTCCGTTCAGATGGAAAGTTCCATCAATAGGCCCTTCCCCGGGGTATTCTGGGCGTGGGGCCTGAATCTTCGGAGAGTGCGATGAAACCGCTCTTTTTATCTTCTGTCAGATCCGGGCTGATGGCCCTCGGTCTGATCGCCGGCCTCTCGGCCCCTTCGCTTGCCGGGCCGATGCCCAAACCCCTGCTGCCGGTGGCGGGCAATGCCGCCGACATCGTGCAAATTCGTGAAGATTGGGCAGGCGGCAATGACAGGCAGATCTGGCGTTGGCGCAATCACGGCGTTCGGCAATGGCACGGCGGCAATGATTGGAGATGGCGGTCCAACAATTTCCGCGGCCGTCATTTCTCGAGACACTGGGACAATGGCGGCTGGGACGACAGCTGGCGTTGGCGCCATCACCGCCGCCATTACCGCGGCGGTTACTACGATGATGGTGCCGGCGCCGCGATTCTTGGGCTGGGCCTGGGGTTTGGCCTCGGCAGCCTATACAACAATTACAACTACTACGATGCGCCCGCACCGCGGCGCTACTACCGGACACAGCGGCTTTCCAGCGCGCATGTCCAATGGTGCTACAATCGCTACCGGTCGTACCGCGCCTGGGACAACACGTTCCAGCCCTATAACGGGCCGCGCCAGCAATGCTACTCGCCCTATAGCTGAGCAGGCCGGTAATAATATCGTCTGGCGCCGCGCGTTGCGGCGCCGATTTTTTCTTACGGCCAGCAACCGCGAAAAATCGCCAGCCTCCACTGGTGATAACGCTATTTTTATCAGGCAGGTCTAATAATCCTCCCGATCAGAACGCCCGAGACGCGAAGATGGCTGGATTGCGTGCGATGGCCGAGGACGAACAGAGGGACAAACACCGGCAGCGCGTCTTGAAGGGCGCGGCGATCCTGACCGGCATGACCAACTCCGAGGTCACATGCACACTGCGCAACATGCATGCCGGCGGTGCCGAATTGAAGGTCTCGATCGACGCGCGCGTCCCCGATGAGTTCCTGCTCTATGTTCCGACCGACGGCATTGCCTACAAGGCGGTGGTCCGCTGGCGCCGCGAGGACCGAATTGGGGTGATGTTCACCGGCACCGAACCAAAGCCCAGCTGGCACTACGGCTGAGATCCCGGCGCTATCCGGGTGGCAGGACTTGCAGTGTCTGCTCGTCAAACAGCGGCTCATCCTGGCCGACGCGAACGAATAGAAGCTTCCGCAGTTCGGGTGATTGCACCTCGAAATACTGAATGCCGTCCGGGGCTTCGCCCCATTCGCCGCACGGCGGTTCGCCGACCTCGTCAGGGTTGGCGACGGTCTTCAATTCCTCACGATAGGCGGCATCGGGACTGAAAACATACCGGAGGATGCGCGCGGGCGTCGCCCCTTCGGTGTAAGGCATGAGCACGCAACGTGTGCCGATGGCTTTCTCGGTCTTCTGCGTAAAAATGCGCTGCAACGCAGCATCGGCGGCCTCGCCAGGCAGCATATCGAAGACTTCGACGACGGGATCGGCCGGCCCGCCGTCGCTGTATTTGATGGCAAGAGCATTGCCGCCAAGCTCGAAATGAATCCGGCGAAAACCGAAATCGCAGCGCTGCACCCAGGCAGCCAGCCCGACATCCTTGTCCGCCAGCCGTTCCCAAGCGCATTTGTCGACAGGCGGACGCGACGGCTTGCTTTGGTCGGCACGAGCGCCGGTTGCCATGGCCATAAGGACCGGCAGGGCGAAGATGCAGGCCGGCAGTCTCTTGCTATTCATCGCTACAACCCGTCAAGCTAAAGGCGTCCCAGGCTGAACCGTCGGGATTGGCTTTGGCGAAATCGGGCCATTCGGTAAAAATCGCGCCGAAGTCAGGCAACAGCAACCCTGCCGGTGCCGGCGAGGCTTCGCGGGAACTCAACTGCTCGGCACCGCCTGCATTGAACGCATAGACCTGCCCATCCCACACTCTGCACAGCCCGGTGCCGTCCTCGAGACCAGCCTCACGATCGTCGTCGGTGCAGGTGTGCCGGATCGTGCCGACAGGAAACGAGTACTTGCCATTGGTCCAGGTAATGTCCGACGGCAGACGAATGTCGGTGTTGGGCACGATCAACGAAAAGACCTCGGTCGTCAGCGCGGCCGGCTCATTGTTGGTTGGCCGGAACTGTATCGTCGCTCCCGAACGCGGCTCGCGATAGGTCGCATGGCTGAGCGAACATTCTGTTGCGTTCGCTGCTTGCAACAGGCTCAGCATGCTCAGAAAAATAGCTGCTGCTTTGTGGATGATCATTTAAGTCCCTTGGAGCAGCATCATTGTGAAGTCTGAGCATCGATGCTTTAGCATGGCCCAAGGCCACGTCGAAAAGAAGAATCGATCATGCGAAATCTCTTGATGCTCATTTCGATCCTAGCATTTTCGTGCGGCCACGCCTTCGCCGCGGAACAGTATGTGGGCATATGGTCCGGGAACAGATCGAACTGTACCGCCGTTGCGGATGTTCAACGCCAGACTGTCTACACATTATACCGCGACGCGCTGTCGGTCCCTGCTCTCGGCTGCGAACACGCAACGTTCCTCAAGACGCCCACGGGCTGGGTGGCGCGGGCCAGCCAATGTTACGGATCCGACCCGTCGGCCGAAGAGCCGTTCTCCCGTGTCATCCATATTGTGGTCGACGGGGCGACGTTGAGACTGACATGGCCGGGCTTCGACAGCGGAGTTCTTGTCAGGTGCTGACGACAAGTGTCCTCTTCCTCTGGATCTACAGCGTCTAGGACGGCAGCTTCAGCATTAGATCACCCCGACAAGCAGCGCGGCTCCACCTATCAAGCCAACGGCGCAGACCCACAGGAGCCAAAGCCCGCTCACCCTGCATTCGAGAACCGCTGCAACTGGGTTGTCGGGATCGTAGTGGACCTCAACCTTGTCGCCCTGGAGGTAGCGCTGCGATTGACCGCTGACGAGCCTCGGCAGCGAAGCCGTCACGTTTGCGCCGAAAGCGATGCGATCGGCGGCGTAGCGCTGGCCGGCGACGCTATAGCTGTAGACGATGCGGGATTTGAAGACTGTTCGCCAGGGCCGATAGCCGCCTCCGGACCTGTCGCGGGTCTCGAATTTCTGCAGGCCCGAGGCGTCGATGCGTCCTGCCGTGATGGGCCATTTGGCCGCCTGTTCCGCAAGTGACTTCTGGGCAAAGCCCATGCGCAGGACAAATAATCCCATGAAAAGCAGCAGGGCCGCGGCGCCGAGGTTCTGCGGCTTGGGCAAAAACGGCCGGACCGCTTCGAGGACGCCGCCGACGGAGAAGACCAATACAAGCGCGCCGACCACCAGCCCGGCCGAAAGCTGGACCATGAACTTGAAGGAGCCGTCGGGCATGGTGCGTTCGATCACGGCCTTGGCTGGATCGGCCGGATTGTAGAAGACGGTTACGCCGGCCCCGTTTGGAAATTTCGCAAGGGTTTCCGCCACGGCAAAGTTTCCAAGGTTCTCCTGCACGCTGTAGTGCGAACTGCGAAATGTCTTGCCGTTCACTTTGTATTCGAAGGTGATTGCCGGGAAGTTGCGGATTTCGGTCGACCCTCTGCTGTCCGAACCGGATCCCGAACTGGTCACCTCGCGAGCCTCGACCCGCGACGAGATGATCTTTCCCGGCGTAGGAGACCAGTGGCTGACCACCCTCACCTCCCACCACTTCAGCAAGGTGACGAGGGAGAGCATGCCGGCAACCGCGCAGGCAAACCCGACCAACAGAAATTTGAGTTCCAACTCTCACCCCCTTTGGCACTTTTGTGCCATGCCCCGCACAGGCATATCACGGTGATGAGGATAGTGCGCCTGTGCAGAAGCCTGGAAACCACACAATCTTGATGCGAAAAGGCCGGCGGATCGCTCCGCCGGCCTTTCTTGATTGGCAATGAAATTGCGATCAGTTCTTGGCCTTGTCGACCAGCTTGTTCATGGAAATTCCCACGCGCCCGCAGGGCGAAGCCCGAGGACGGGTAACGAAACGAACGTGGATTTCCTTCAGTTCTTGGCCTTATCAACCAGCTTGTTCTTCGAGATCCACGGCATCATCGCGCGCAGCTTGGCGCCGACTTCCTCGATCTGGTGGCTGTCGTTGTTGCGGCGGATGCCCTTGAAGCGCGACATGCCGGCGCGGTATTCCTGCATCCATTCCGAGGTGAACTTGCCGGTCTGGATATCCTTCAGCACGCGCTTCATCTCGGCCTTGGTCTCGGCAGTGATGATGCGCGGGCCCGAGACATATTCGCCCCATTCGGCGGTGTTCGAGATCGAGTAGTTCATGTTGGCGATGCCGCCTTCGTAGATCAGGTCGACGATCAATTTGACCTCGTGCAGGCACTCGAAATAGGCCATTTCCGGCGCGTAGCCGGCTTCCACCAGTGTCTCGAAGCCGGCGCGGATCAATTCGACCAGGCCGCCGCACAGCACCACCTGCTCGCCGAACAGGTCGGTCTCGCACTCCTCGCGGAAATTGGTCTCGATAATGCCCGAGCGGCCGCCGCCAACGCCGCAGGCGTAGGAGAGCGCCAGGTCGAGCGCATTGCCCGAAGCGTCCTGGTTGACCGCGACCAGGCACGGCACGCCACCGCCCTTCTGGTATTCGCCGCGCACCGTATGGCCAGGCCCCTTCGGCGCGATCATCACGACGTCGACCGAAGCTTTGGGCTCGATCAGGCCAAAATGCACGTTGAGGCCGTGGGCGAAGGCGATTGCCGCGCCATCGCGGATGTTTGGCGCGATCTCGGATTTGTAGATGTCGGCCTGCAGCTCATCCGGCGTCGCCATCATCATCAGGTCGGCCCATTTGGCGGCATCGGCTACGCTCATCACCTTGAGCCCGTCGGCCTCGACCTTCTTGGCGGTCGCCGAGCCGGCCTTGAGGCCGATGGCGATGTCCTTGACGCCGGAATCCTTGAGGTTGAGCGCATGCGCCCTTCCCTGGCTGCCATAGCCGATGATAGCGACCTTCTTGCCCTTGATCAGGTTGAGATCGGCGTCGCGATCGTAATAGACACGCATTTTTCTTCCTTCCCGTTTTGAACCAGAGCATGATGCCGAAAAGTGTGAAGCGGTTTTCGGACGACATCATGCTCCATCTTTTAGTGTAGAGCCGGATTCAGATTTCAGGTCGATTTGACCTGAAATCATCCGGCTCTATGGGCCCTGCGGCCCGGTTTTTGCCCCGAAAAGAGCGAGAAACTGCTGCGTCGCCCGGACGGCGTCGCCGCCGATCGCCACATCAGTCAATTCCAGCCGGTCGCCAAGCAGCAAGCGGATCTGCACGTCACGGGCGACCAGCCCGAAAAAGGTGCGGAACGCCGTCTCCGCGTCCGAAAATTCAAGGAACCCGGCCTGTCTCCCGGCCTCCAGCACCGGCTTGAGGCGCTTGGCCAGTGCGAAGCGGCCGTTCTCCAGCACGATGGCGCCGAGATCGTCCTTCCCCGAACTAGCATGGCCGACCGCCACCCTGTTCAGCGCGATCGAGGTGTCGCTCGAAATTACCTTGAGCCAGTCCGAAGCGAAGCGTTCGAGGCTCGCCGTCAGCGAAGGGAGGTCGAGCCCCTTGCGGTCGACCGGCACTATCCGCACCTTGGACGCCTGCCATTGTACCGTTGCCGTCAACAGCCCGTCGCGATCGCCGAACCATTTGTAGAGCGTCTCCTTCGAGCAGCTCGCCCGCCGCGCCACGGCGGTCATGGTCAACTGATCGCCCTCTTCGACCAGCAGGCGAAGGGCGGCGTCGAGCACGTCCTTCTGCCGCTCCGTCAGCGCCTCGCTGGTGTCGATGTCGGTCACAGCGTGCAACACAGTTTTTCCTCAGGAGGCAAACTCACCCGCAGTTCAGATACGAGCTCGATGGCGTACCGTACGTTACGGTTCGGATTTATGGCGTATTGCCCGACCCGACGCAAGCCTTTATTTCTGTTTGCTCCATGCGGGGCATCACGGGAGACACGGATCATGCTCGCCGGATTGCTTGCCTTGACCGTTGCCGCAGTGTTCGCTGGCGCGGCTATCTACGTCAGCGTCGCCGAGCAGCCGGCGCGGCTTCGCCTCGATGACAAGGCATTGCTGCAGGAATGGCAGCCTTCCTACAAGCGCGGCGCCGCCATGCAGGCCTCGATCGCCGTCATCGCCTGTATTCTGGGCCTCGTCGCCTGGTGGCTGACCGGCAATCTCGCTTATCTGGTCGGTGCCTTGCTGATCATCCTGCCTTGGCCATGGACGCTGCTGGTGATGATGCCGGCAAATAGGTTGCTGGAGGCGATGGACGCGAACTCCGTCAATCCTGAAGCTCGGACATTGATCGCCAAATGGGGCAATCTGCATCTGGTCCGCGTCGGGCTTGGCGTTCTGGCGACGTTGGCATTCCTCTTGGGCAGTGCCTGACCTCGCCAATCGGTGCCATCTTCGTCATGAAGGCGTGTCACTCCAGGGCGGGCGGATCTCGCAGGCGCCCAAGCAGAGCTGACAGCGCGTCGAGCTCATCATTGGAAAGCCGGGAGCCGACCAACTCCGCGATCGACCGGCCGTAGACAGCCCACATGCGGCGGCGCGTCTCGCGTCCCTTGTCTGTGACGCGGACTGTTTGCCCGCGGCCGTCATCGGCAACTGGAAGCTTCTCGACCTGCCCGTCGGCTTCGAGCCGCGCCAGCAGCCGGGAGATGTTGTACTGCGCAAACAGGGTGCGCTCGGTGAGTTGGAACGGCCGCAATCCGCCCTCGCCCGCCTCGGCAAGCTCATGCAGGACGTCGTACCAGGCAAGCGGCGGCAGGCCACTGTCCTTCAGCGCGTCCTCGGCTCGTTCCAACAACTGGCGCGAAACCCGCATCAGGCGGGCCCAGGCCTTGATGGCTGGAGGTGAAGGAATCCCGGTCATGATTGCATCGTAGGTGATAGATGCAATTGCATCAAGCTTGACGATCGATGCAAATGCATCTATATAGATGCAATCGCATCAATCATGAGAGGCAATTCCGATGAAGCATGAAATCTGCAAGATCGCCGACATTCCGGAAACAGGCAGCCTGATCGCTCCGTTCTTCGGCCGCGAGGTCCATGTCTACCGCAGCGGCGAGCGTATCCGCGCCGCCGCCAACGTCTGCCTGCATTTCGGTGGCCCGCTCGACTGCAAGGACGGCAAGCTCGTCTGCCAGTGGCACGGCGCCTCGTTCGACATGGCGAACGGTGATCGCCTCGAAGGCCCGGCGCGGAAGGGCTCCCGCCTGATGTTTCTCTCCACCCGCGTCGAGGACGGTGCCTTGAACTATGTCTGGGGGGAGTGAGATGACCGACAAGCTCACTCTCGTCAGCCATCATCTTTGCCCCTATGTGCAGCGCGCGGCGATTTCACTTCGCGAAAAGGGCGTGCCGTTCGAACGCATCACGGTCGATCTCGCCAACAAGCCTGCCTGGTTCAAGGCGATATCACCGCTCGGCAAGGTGCCGCTGCTCCGCGTTGAGCATGACGGCCAGGAAACGGTGATCTTCGAATCGCTCGTCATCCTCGAATTCCTCGAGGAAACCCAGCCCAATCCGCTGCATCCCACCGACCCCTATGCCCGTGCCCGGCATCGCGCCTGGATCGAGTTCGGCTCAGCAATCCTCAATGCCATCGGCCGCTTCTATTCAGCACTCACCGAAGCCGCCTTCATCGCCGAACGCGGGGCTCTGGCAGCAATGTTCGATCGCCTGGAAGTGGAACTGGCGAACGGCGCGGCTGGACCATGCTTCGACCGCGAGCGTTTTTCACTGGTCGACGCGGTCTACGGGCCGATTTTCCGTTATTTCGAGGTCTTTGACCGGATCGGCGATTTCGGCATCCTGGACGGAAAACCGCATATCCAGGCCTGGCGCAAGGCATTGCACGAACGCCCATCCGTAAAGGACGCGGTCGCTCCCGATCATGCGCAACGCCTCCATGCATTCTTGCAGGCTAAGGGTTCGCACCTTTCGGAAATCATCCGCCAAAACGATCCGGCCACAGCGCTTCCGCAAGCCCGATCGGCTTGAATGGATTGAGCACCGTTCCTGTAACCATGGAAGCAAGAAACTGCGGCGCCGGCGGGACTTTTGCCAGCGTCGCCACCAGCCTGTCGCGGACGAACGGCATCACAATTGAATCCGATTGATAAAACGGCGTCAGCACCAGCGACAGCGCCTGGAAGACCCGCACATGCCATCGCCGCGCCCCGACATAGGCCCCCAGCGCGGTATCGATACGGTCCGTTCCTATGAGCGCGTAGTTGAGCGCAGCTGCATCGAGCAGCGCCATGTTCGCGCCCTGCCCGAGTTGCGGGCTTGTCGAATGGGCCGCGTCGCCGATAACGGCCAATCGCCGTCCGGCTGGCGTCTTCATCGTGTGATGGCCATAGCGCGCCAGCGAAAGCTGGTCGAAACTGTCGATCTGGTCGGTGAATGCCGCGCATGCAGGCCACAGCCCGGCCAATCTCGCCTTCCATGCATCGAGACCTGCCGCCCATACGCACTCGGCATCCGCCGGCTTCAGGCTCCAGAAGAATGCCGCCATCTTCCCGGCACCGGGCTCAGGCCGGCCGATCGGCAGCACGCCGATCATCACGCTCGCTTTGTCGTAGCGCTGCAGCAGGGCGTGCTCGTCGAAACCCTCGCCGCGCCAGCCGAGCGATGCCCAGAACGCGCCATAGGCGAGCGATCGCGGTTCGCCCGGATTGGTTACGCACCGCCGCAGTTTGGAGCGCGAACCGCTGGCATCCACTACCAGGTCGAACGACCCTATCCGTCGTCCGTTGCCGCAGATCAATGTTGCCCGTTCGCCGGTTTCCAGCGTCTCGAGCTCGATACCTGTCTCGATGGTGATCGCCTGGCGCCGGGCGGCGCGGAAAAGCACGCCGAACAGAGCCGCGCGGTGCACCGCCAGCCCGAAGCGACCGCCGCGCTGGGCATCATAACGGACATCCAGCACGGTGCGGCCAGTTCTGGCGTCTGCACCATGCAGGCGGTCTATGCGGCTGCCCAGCGCCAGAATGTCGTCGAGCAGGCCGAGATCGGCAAGCACCGTCAGCCCGGTCGGCTGCAGGATCAGCCCGGACCCGACCGGCTTTGGCTGGTCGAAGCGCTCGAAGATGGTGACCCTATGTTCGGCGCGCGTGAGATAGAGCGCGGCGGCACGTCCAGCCGGCCCGGCGCCGGCAATCGCGATGTCCAGAGAATTGCCCATCTGCCCGACCCAACCCAGGCCGGACAATCCTTCAGCGCTGTCGCTAAATCAAGCCGCTGTCTCGGCCTTGAGGCTCAGCCCTCGGCAGCATCGAAAATCTTCCGCGCCTCGCGTACAGCGCCGTGATTGAGCTCGGCCCATTGGATCAGCTGATGCAAGGGTCCAAACATCGAGCGCCCGAGATCGGTGAGGCTGTATTCGACGCTCGGCGGTTTGGTCGGAAACACCTGGCGATGCACATAGCCGTCGCGCTGCAGATCGTGCAGCGTCTGGGTGAGCATGCGCTGTGAAATATCGGGCACCAGCCGCCGCAATTCGCCGAAGCGGTACGGCTTCTCGGCCAAGGCCTCCATCAGCAGTGAACTCCATTTATTGCTTATGCCCTGGATCACGTCGCGAACCGGGCAATCCGCAAGGTTTCCGCCACCGCTGCCTGCTTTGTATATCTCGAGCTTCGATCTCAGATTGACGATCTTGCCGTCCATGGCTGGTTCCCTGGATGTGCCTACCTCCCGCAAAACTGCCTTCTTTACGAGGATGGGTCAATTCCTATTTTAGTGCTGGTCTCTTTTTGAGACTAACATATGCACCCGCCGCTCCGGCGCAACGTCAGGACATCTCATGACCGACACCCTTCTCGTCACCGGCGCCTCCGGCCAGCTTGGCCGCGGCGTCATCAATCATCTGCTTGACACGCTCAAGGTCTCCCCTCAGCGCATCATCGCCGCCACCCGCAATCCGGAAAATCTGGCCGATCTGGCAGCCCGAGGCGTCACCATCCGGGCAGTCGACTTCGACGACACCGCGTCGTTGGCCAGTGCATTCACCGGCGCCGACAGGGTTCTGATCATTTCGACAAACGAGCTCGCCGTTCCGGGCAAGCGCCTGAAGCAACATGAGGCCGCGGTCGCCGCCGCAAAAAGCGCCGGCGTTTCGCATCTGCTCTACACGTCGATGCCCAATCCGGAGCCAGGATCGCCGGTACTGTTTGCGCCCGATCACCACGGCACCGAGCAGGCGATCAAGGCGAGCGGTATCCCCTACACCATCTTCCGCAACGGCTGGTATCAGGAGAACCTGTTCATGGCGCTGCCGCACGCCATCGCCTCGGGGCACTGGTACACATCCGCTGGAGACGGCCACATTGCCCATGGCGCGCGCGACGATATGGCAGCCGCGATCGCCGCCGGCCTTGCTTCGAGCGCAACCGAAAGCACGACATACACGCTGACCGGCCCCAAGGCCCACACGATGGCCGAGATTGCAGCCCTCGTCACCGAGGTCACCGGCAAGCCGATCGAAGTTATCCAGCTTTCGGATGAAGCGCTGACCGAGGGATTGAAGGCAGCCGGCGTTCCCGAAGCTTTTGCGCCTGTCATCGTTTCCTTCGACACCAACACCCGCTCCGGCCGGATCGGCATGGTGACCGACGCGGTCGAGACGCTGTCCGGCAGGAAGCCGCAGCCGCTGAAGCAATTTCTTGAAGCAAACAAGGCGGCTCTGGTGAGCTGAGCCTCACAATGGCCGTGCCCTCAAAGGGCACGGCCATCTGTTCAGATAGCCACCTGCGTCCCGATCTCGACCACCCGTCCGGTCGGGATCTGGAAATATTCCGTCGCATCGGCCGCCGTGCGCGCCAGCCCGATGAACAGCTTGTCCTGCCAGACCGGCATGCCGGAATTGGGCGAGGCCTTGAGAGAGCGCCGCGACAGGAAGAAGGACGTCGTCATGATGTCGAACTTCCAGCCCTGTTTGCGGCAGATCGCCAGCGCACGCGGGATGTTGGGCTGCTCCATGTAGCCGAAGGTCAGCGTCACCCGCATGAACAGCTCGTTGACCATTTCCATCTTGACGCGCTCGCTGTCGGGCACAACCGGCTGCGGTGCCGTCACCACCGAAAGGATGACGTTCTGCTCGTGCAGCACCTTGTAGTGCTTCAGGCTGTGCATCAGCGCGGTCGGCGCGCTCAGCGGATCGCTGGTCAGGAACACCGCGGTGCCCGACACCAGATGCGGTTTCTTCTTCAGCAGATTGCCGGCAAGGAAATCGAGCGGGATCTCGTTCCGGCGCGTCTTGTCGAACAAATAGCGGCTGCCGCGGATCCAGGTCCACATAGTCATCACGATAACTGCGGCGATGGCAAGCGATGCCCAGCCACCTTCAAACACCTTGACTATGTTGGCGGCAAAGAAGCCGGTATCGACGAAGGCGAACACGGCCATCAAGGCGATCGCGACGCCGAGCGGCCATTTCCAGATGCGCGTCATCACAACAAAAAGCAGCACATTCGTCACCAGCATGTTGCCGGTCACCGAAATACCGTAGGCCGAGGCCAGGCGGCTGGATTCGCCGAAGCCGACCACCAGCAACATCACCACCAGCGCCAGCATCAGGTTGATGCGCGGCAGATAGATCTGGCCCGACTGTTTTTCCGACGTATGCTGGATAACGAAACGCGGCAGCATATTGAGCTGCACCGCCTGTCTGGTCAGCGAAAAAGCGCCGGAGATCACCGCCTGGCTGGCGATGACGGTCGCCGCCGTCGCCAGCACGACCATCGGAATAAGCGTCCAGCCCTGGTTCATCTCGAAGAATGGATGACCGACAACGCCGCCATTTGCCAGCACGAAGGCGCCTTGCCCGACATAGTTGAGCAACAGACAAGGGAACACGATTGCCAGCCAGGCGAGTACGATCGGCTTGCGGCCGAAATGGCCGAGGTCGGCATAGAGCGCCTCGGCGCCGGTGACGGCGAGGAAGACCGCACCAACCGTGACGAAGGCGACATCGGGCGAGTTGACCAGGAACGACACGATGTAATGCGGGCTGATCGCCAGCAGGATTTCCGGATCGGCGATGATGTGGTTAATGCCGGAAAGGCCGATGGCCAGGAACCACAGCGCCGTGACGGGCCCGAACACCAAACCTACGCCGCCGGTGCCGAATCGCTGTACCGCAAACAGGATCGCCAGGATGGCCAGTGTCAGCGGCACCACATAGGGCTGGAATGTCGGCGTGACGACATTCATACCTTCGACCGCCGATAGCACCGAGATCGCCGGCGTAATGACTGCGTCGCCGAAAAAAAGCGCCGCGCCGACGATGCCGATGCCGAGGATCACCGCCGAGCGCGTCGGGAAACTGTTGCGCGCCAGCGCCATCAGCGACAGCACCCCGCCCTCGCCTCGATTGTCGGCGCGGAGCACGAACATGATGTATTTGATGGTGACGGTGATCGTCAGCGACCAGATGATCAGCGACAACACGCCGAGGATGTCGCCACGGTTGGCGACGTTGCCACCGGCCGATGCATGCAACGCCTCGCGAAATGCATAGATCGGGCTGGTACCGATATCGCCGTAAACCACGCCGAGCGCGCCCAGCATCAGCACCTTGGTGCTGTGCTGCTCAACCTCAGAATGGCTGGATTGTTCGACAGGTTCTGCCTCGTTACCAGCATTGGTAAGGGCCATGGACGACACTCCGGTAAGCGGGCGGTGCTCTACGCTTGCTGCGCTGCAATATCAAGTGCCGTCACGTAATGGCTCCGTCCCGATATTGCGAGTCCTCCACGACTTGGCAGACTCAGTCCGATCGACAGACCACCTGGAATGTCGCAACGGACACGTTTTTAAATAGCCACCTGCGTCCCGATCTCGACTACCCGTCCGGTCGGGATCTGGAAATACTCCGTCGCATCGGCCGCCGTGCGCGCCAGCCCGATGAACAGCTTGTCCTGCCAGACCGGCATGCCGGAATTGGGCGAGGCCTTGAGAGAGCGCCGCGACAGGAAGAACGATGTCGTCATGATGTCGAACTTCCAGCCTTGCTTGCGGCAGATCGCCAGCGCGCGCGGAATGTTGGGCTGCTCCATATAGCCGAAGGTCAGCGTCACCCGCATGAACAGCTCGTTGATTTGCTCCATCTTGACGCGCTCGCTGTCGGGCACGACAGGCTGCGGTGCCGTCACCACCGAAAGGATGACGTTCTGCTCGTGCAGCACCTTGTAATGCTTCAGGCTGTGCATCAGCGCGGTCGGCGCACTCAGCGGGTCGCTGGTCAGGAACACCGCGGTGCCCGACACCAGATGCGGCTTCTTCTTCAGCAGATTGCCGGCGAGGAAATCGAGCGGGACCTCGTTCCTTCGAGTTTTTTCGAACAGGTATCTGGTGCCTCTTATCCAGGTCCACATGGTCATGACAATCACTGCGGCCACCGCCAGCGAGGACCAGCCGCCTTCGAACACCTTGACAATGTTGGCGGCAAAGAAGCCGGTATCGACGGAGGCGAACAACGCCGTCAAGGCCACTGCAACGCCGAGCGGCCATTTCCAGATGCGGGTCATGACGACAAAAAGCAGTATGTTGGTCACCAGCATGTTGCCGGTCACTGAAATGCCGTAGGCCGAGGCAAGCCTGCTGGATTCGCCGAAGCCGACCACCAGCAGCATCACCACCAGCGCCAGCAGCATGTTGACGCGTGGCAGGTAGATCTGGCCGGACTGTTTCTCCGACGTATGCTGGATCTCGAAACGCGGCAGCATGTTGAGCTGCACCGCTTGCCTGGTCAGCGAGAAAGCGCCGGAGATCACCGCCTGGCTGGCGATCACGGTCGCGGCGGTCGCCAGCACGACCATGGGAATGAGCGTCCAGCCTTCGTTCATCTCGAAAAAGGGATGACCGACAACGCCGCCATTGGCCAGCACGAAGGCCCCCTGCCCGACATAGTTGAGCAGCAAGCAAGGGAATACGATCGCCAGCCAGGCGAGTACAATGGGCTTGCGCCCGAAATGGCCGAGATCGGCATAGAGCGCCTCGGCGCCGGTAACGGCGAGAAAGACCGCGCCAACCGTGACGAAGGCGACGTCAGGCGAGTTGACCAAGAACGAAACGATGTAATGTGGGCTGATTGCCAGCAGGATTTCCGGGTCGTCGATGATATGGTTGAGGCCGGACAGTCCGATGGCCAGGAACCACACCGCGGTGACGGGCCCGAACACCAGTCCGACGCCGCCCGTGCCGAACCGTTGCACCGCGAACAGCATCGCCAGGATGACCAGCGTCAGCGGCACCACATAGGGCTGGAACGCCGGCGTGACGACGTTCATGCCTTCGACCGCCGATAGCACCGAAATTGCCGGCGTGATGACTGCGTCACCGAAAAAAAGCGCCGAGCCGACGATGCCTATGCCGAGGATCACCGCCGACCGCTTCGGGAAGCTGCCGCGTGCCAATGCCATCAACGACAGCGTGCCACCCTCGCCCCGGTTGTCGGCGCGCAGCACGAACATGATGTATTTGACGGTGACAGTGATGGTCAGCGCCCAGATGATCAGCGACAGCACCCCGAGGATGTCGCCGCGGTTGGCGACATTGCCGCCAGCCGAAGCATGCAACGCCTCACGGAACGCATAGATCGGGCTGGTGCCGATGTCGCCATAGACCACGCCGAGCGCGCCGAGCATCAGGATCTTGGTGCTGTGCTGCTCGGCCTTGGAGTGGCTGGATTGTTCGATGGGTTCCGCCTCGCTACCAGCGTTGGCAAGGGCCATGGACGACACTCCCATAGACGTGCGGCGCTCTATGCTGCGGGGATGGAAAGGACGCGCTGCCGTGCCGGGAACGCACGGCCTATCGGCTCGCCTTTCTCTACCAGCCACAAGCCTTCAGAAACCGCCTGACCGTTGCGGCCATGCCATACTCCAACGCATCGGCTGTCAACCCATGTCCGATCGACACTTCGGCCAATGCCGGGATGCGCCTGGCCAGCGCCGGCAAATTGCTCACCACAAGGTCGTGCCCGGCATTGACCTGGAGCCCTGCGGCCAATGCGGCATCCGCCGTCTTTCCCAATTTCTCCAATTCCTTCGCCGCTTTTGCCGAATCGGAATGATAGCTGCCGTATGGACCCGTATAGAGTTCGATCCGATCGGCGCCGGTGTCGCGAGCGGCTTTCATGCCAGCGGGATCCGGATCGGAAAACAGCGATACGCGAAAGCCTCCCTTCTTCAGGCGCTTGACAACCGGTGTCAGGAACGCAGCCTCGGCGGCGAAGTTCCAGCCATGGTCGGAAGTCGCCTGCGCCGGGTCGTCGGGCACCAACGTCACCTGCTCCGGCTGGTGCTTTTCCACAAGCGCCAGGAAATCCTCGGTCGGATAGCCCTCGATGTTGAATTCCGCATTCGGGAACTCGTCGTCGATCAGCGCCCTGATCTGCGGCAGATCGGAATGCCTGGTGTGCCGCTCGTCGGGTCGCGGGTGCACCGTCAGCCCATGCGCGCCGGCGGCAAGCGCAATGCGTCCAAGCCCGGTCACGCTTGGCCACGGAAGGTCGCGTCGGTTGCGCAGCATGGCGATGGCATTGAGGTTGACGGAAAGCTTTGCAGGCATTTGCACGGCTCCAGGCTGATCTTGGCGCGCATCTATACCGCCTTTAACGGGAACAGACAGAGGGTTTCAGGTGTTCCAAGGTGTGCGAAGAAAATCGAGCGCAAGGAGTTCCCTGTTGAATTTTCTCGAGGCCGTGCCGGCGGTTCGCCGCATCGACACCGATCGCGAAGATCTTTTCGCCATCGATGTCGTCGGCCATGTCGCAGCGGCTGACGCCGAAAACCTGTTCGGATTGCTGGAGGCGGCCTATGCGCTGCATCCGAAGATCGACGTGCTGGTGCGCCTGATCGACCATGAGGGTGTCGACTGGGCCGACGTATCGGACGAGACGATCGAACAGGGCATAGCTCATGCCGTGGAGCATATCGGCCGCTGCGCGGCGATCGGTGAGCCGAACTGGATACCGGAGGCAAGAGCCTTTTTGCCTGCCTCCTTGCCTATCGAACTCCGGCATTTCGAGGCCGAGGACGAGGCCGCCGCCTGGGAATGGCTTGGCGCCAACCCGATCGCCCAGCGCTGATACGACCGCCCTATCGGACGATCGTCAGCCGTTCGGCCGCGCGCGTGATAGCGGTGTAGAGCCAACGCTGCCGGGTTTCCTTGAACGCCCAGCTTTCGTCGAAAAGCACGATCTCGTTCCACTGCGAGCCCTGCGCCTTGTGCACGGTCAGCGCATAGCCATAGTCGAAATCGTCGAAACGTTTCTTCTGCTGCCAGGGGATGTCGCCGTCCGGATCTTCGAATGCCGCCTTGAGCAGCTTGATCTTGGCGACGCCGCGATCCGGGTCGTCTTCCTCCGGCGAAACCAGCAGATTGATGCCAGGCTTGACGGTCTCGCGCGACGAGGTCATCACCTTCCACAGCGACCCGTTGAGCAGTCCCTTGGCCGGATCGTTGCGCAGGCACACCAGCTTGTCGCCGGCTTGCGGATAATCGGCGTTGAACCCCTTCAGCTCGCGCAGCCGCTGGTTATAACGGCGGCGCGTACGGTTGGTGCCGACCAGCACCTGGTCCGCCTTCAGCACCAGTTCCTGGGTGACGTCTTCCTTGCCGATCACTTGCGCCGCGCCATAGTCGCCGCGCATGAACTCGCGGCCCTCGCGCACGTCAAGCGCAAGCCGGATGATCGGGTTGTCGCGCGCCTGGCGGTGGATTTCGGTGAGCAGAATGTCCGGCTCGTGGTCGGTGAAGAAGCCGCCGCCGGAGATCGGCGGCAACTGGCCGGGATCGCCGAGCACCAGGATTGGCGTGCCGAAGCTCATCAGGTCACGGCCGAGTTGCTCGTCGACCATCGAGCATTCGTCGATGACGACGAGCTTGGCCCGCGAGATCGGGCTCTGCCGATTAAGCGAAAAGGTCGGCGACATCGAGGTCTTGCCGGTCACCTCGTCCGCTACTGATTCCTCGCCTTTCGGCCGGTAGATCAGCGAATGGATGGTGCGGGCATTGACCGCGCCCTTGGAACGCAGCACCTGCGCCGCCTTACCCGTAAACGCGGCGAACTGCACCTGGCCGTCGACATGCTCGGCGAAATAGCGCGCCAGCGTCGTCTTGCCGGTGCCGGCATAGCCGAACAGCCGGAACAGCTGCGGCTTGCCGGCTTTCAGCCAGCCGGCCACCGCCTTCAGCGCTTCGTCCTGTTGAGGAGAGAATTCCATCAGCGCGACAGACCGGATTCGCGAGGGAAAGACAAGGTGACTGCCGTCACCATCAATTTTCATCGCCGGCAATCACGCCGCTGCGACAGGGTCAGGCTATCAGTGACGAACAGGAACGTAAAGAGAACAAGGCCAGGCGACCGCAGCTTACCCGGCCCGCTGTGGATCGTTCTCCAGCTGGATCGGCTTGCCATGCGGCGTTGCGTGCGCGGCGCGTTCCCAGGCAGCGGCGAGCGCATCGACGTCGCGCTTTCCGGCAACGCCCTTGGCCAAAAGCAGCTTTTCCAGCGCTGCCAGCCAGTGCTCGTAGTAATCGTGACCGTCGCGCGCGGCGCCCGGCCGCTTCACCTCTGCCGACAAAGCATCCGCCCATTCGCTCCACGAAAACAGCCCGTTGTCGTGCAGTGCTACCGTCATGGCAAAGGCCTCTGCTTGCCACGGCTCGGCAAACACAGGCGCCTCGACACCGGCGGGCAGCATGGCGGCGACTGAGCCCGTCTCACGCCGGCTCAAGGTAGCTCTCCCAGGCATCGATCGACACGACAAGTGTCGGATCGGCGCCCTCGCCCCAGATTTCGCCGCCGGTGAAGGACACCGTATAGACCCATTGCGGGTTTTCGCCCTGGCCGTGCGCATTGGTGTCGGGAAAGACAAAGCCGTCGCGCACAGCCTCGACGACGCCTCGCTTGCCGCGTGCATAGCGCGGCAGTCTGGTGTGGCCGGTCGGATGAAAGTTCTTGGTTCGCACGGGGTCGCCCGCCTTGAACCGCGCAGGCGCGGCGACAGGCCGGTCGGAGCGCCCGCCCTTGGCCAGCACCGCCGGAACGTCCTTAGCCTTCAGCACCCGTTTGGGTGTCGCTGCCGGGTCGACTGCGTCGCCCGTAGCCAGGTCGCGGTCGCTGACGAAACCATGGCGTTTGAGCAGCACCTCCAGCGCCTTGATCCATATCTGGTAGTAGCTTGAGGCATAATAATCCGCTGGATGCAGCGATTCCCGCGCGTGCCGACTCTCGTCGATGGTCCAGGCGCCTATGGCGCCGGCGCACAACGTCACGCCCAGCGCCCGCCTTTCCCAATCGGCATGGAAATAGGGTTCGTCCGGTTCGGGCGCGACCGGCCCGAAACCCATCTGGCCGCCGAGATCCTGCGGCCCGTTCATGCCGGTTCCCGCACCAACGCCGTGCCGATCATGGCATCGCGCGTCACCAGATCGGCGAGCCGTGCCTCATCCCAGCCCTCCGTACCCCGGGGGCGCATCGGGACCACCAGATAGCGCAGCTCGGCGGTCGAATCCCACACCCGGATTGTCGTCCTCGCCGGCAAGGTCAGGCCGAATTCCTCGAGCACGCCGCGCGGATCGATCACTGCGCGCGAACGGTAGGGCGGCGCCTTGTACCAGACCGGCGGCAGGCCGAGAACCGACCACGGATAGCAGGAGCATAGCGTGCAGACGACGAGGTTGTGCGTTTCGGCCGTGTTGAACACCGCCTGCATGTGCTCACCTTGCCGGCCGGTGTAGCCGAGCGATTCGATGGCCGCCGTCGCATCACGCTTCAGCCATGCGGCAAACCCGGGATCAACCCAGGCCTTCGCCACCACCTTTGCGCCGTTACGCGGCCCGATCTTGGTCTCGTAGGTGTCCACTATGGCATCAATCGCCGCCGGATCGATCAGGCCTTTGCGGGTGAGAATCGTCTCCAGTGCGCGCACGCGCGCCGCAAAAGGATCAAGCTCGTTGTCATGGTGGTGATTATGCGGCATGGCGTCAAATTACGATCGCGGACCCCCGGCCGCAAGCACCACGGCTTGGGCCAGCGCTATTCGGCTGCCGCCTTCTGCGGCACCGGTTCTTCCTCCTCGTCGAACAGTGACGGCTGGTCGACCGCTTCGACCGGGCTCGGCTCGCCCCGGCGCCGTGCCCACAGCCTGACCAGCCAGCCGGAAAAATGCTCCATGTAGACGTAAATGACGGGCGTGACGAACAGCGTCAGTGCCTGCGAGGCGACAAGACCGCCGACCACCGCCACGCCGAGAGGCTGGCGCAATTCCGCGCTGGCGCCGGTGCCGAGCGCGATCGGGATGGTGCCCATCAGCGCGGCAAGCGTGGTCATCATGATCGGCCGGAAGCGCATCAGGCAGGCCTTGTGGATGGATTCGACAGGCGACATCCCCTCGCGCCTGAGTTCCAGCGCCACGTCGATCATCATGATGCCGTTCTTCTTGACGATGCCGATCAGCATCAGGATGCCGATCACCGCGATCACCGAAAGATCCATCCCCGCCAGCCGCAGTGCCACCAGCGCGCCGAGCACCGCCGATGGAAGCCCGGTCAGGATGGTGAGCGGGTGGATGAAGCTCTCATAGAGCATGCCGAGAACGATATAGATGGTCAGAATCGCGCCGCCGATCAGCAGCCCCTGGTTGGAAAGCGAATCCTGGAACGTCTTGGCCGTGCCCGAGAAGGCGGTCGAGATCGTCGGCGGCATGCCGATCTTGTCCTTCAGCGCGTTGATGTGGCTCACGCTGTCGCCGAGGGCCACGCCTTGCGGCAGATTGTAGGAGATGGTCACTGCCGGAAGCTGGCCGAGCTGGTTGACGGTCAAAGCACCGGCGGTCCGATCGACGCGGGCGAACGCACCGAGCGGCACCAGGCTGCCGCTCGCCGTTCTCACCTTGATGGCCAGCATCCGCTCGGGCGACCACTCGATCTTCGGATCGAGCTCCATGATCACGTCGTAGCTGTCGGCCGAACCGAAGATGGTCGACACCTGCTGGGTGCCGAAACCGCCATAGAGGCTGGAGCGCAGCGTGTCGGTATCGACGCCGAGGTTCGCCGCCTTGTCGCGGTCGATCACCAGCGTCGCCTGTAGCGCGTTGTTCTGCAGGTCATTGGTGACGTCGGTGAAGGCGGCATGATCGGCAGCCATCGCGTCCGTCAGCCTCTGCGCCCAGACGTTCGTCAGGCCGGTATCGAGGCCCTGAACGGCAAGCTGGTAGGCACTCGCCGAAGAACGCGCGCCGAGCCGCAGGTTCTGCACCGGCTGCATGTAGGTTTCGATGCCGGGCACATTGGCCAGCTGGCGCCGCAGGTCCGTAAGCACCTTGTCGATGTTCGGTCGGTGGTCCTTGTCTTTCAGCTGCACAAACAGTTGGCCCTGGTTGAGCGCATTGTTTCCACTGCCCGCCGACCAGCCGACATGCGCGACGTAGGGCGAATGGGTGAAGACATCCGCCACTTGCCCCTGCAGCTTCACCATCGCGTCAAACGAAATGTCCTGGCGCGCGATGGTCGTCACCGAGACCTGGCCGATATCCTCCTGCGGGAAGAAGCCCTTCGGCGAAATCTGGATCAGCCACACCGACAGCCCGGCGGTCACGAGGAAGACAAGGAAGACAAGGAAATTGTGGCGCAGACAGAATGTCAGCAGCCTGTCATAGCCCCGCATGAAGACGTTTTGTCTAGGGTCCCCGCCATGCGCTGCTTTCTGCTCGGCTTTCGATAATGACAACAGCCGCGAGCACAGCATCGGCGTCAGCGTCAGCGAGACGAACATCGACGCCAGGATGGCGACCGTCACCACCACTGCGAATTCGTTGAAGATGCGCCCGATCACGCCGCCCATCAAAAGCACCGGAATGAACACGGCGACCAGCGAGATCGAGATCGAGATGATGGTGAAGCCGATTTCGCGGGCGCCCTTGAGCGACGCCTCCATTGCCGAGAGCCCGTCCTCCTCCATATGGCGGAAAATATTTTCCAGCATGACGATGGCATCGTCGACGACAAGGCCGACCGCCAGCGTCAGCCCCATCAATGAGACGTTGTCGATGGAAAAGCCGAACAGGTACATCACGCCCAGCGTGGCGATGAGCGAAATCGGTACCGCCACCGCCGGGATGATCGTCGCCGTCACCCGGCGCAGGAACAGGAAGATCACCATCACCACCAGCGCGATGGTGAGCAGGAGCGTGAACTGCACGTCATCGACCGCCTCGCGGATCGATGTCGAGCGGTCGTTTAGCAACTGGATGCTCGCCGCTGCCGGCATCTGATCGTCGAAGGAAGGTAGCATCGCCTTGACGCGGTCGACGACGTCGACGGTATTGGCATCCGGCTGGCGCTGCACGGCCATGATGATGGCGCGGGTGCCGTCATACCAGCTTGCCGTCGTCGTGGTCTCGACCGAATCGATGACGCGGGTCACCTCGCCGAGCCGCACCGGATGGCCGTTCTTGGTGGCGATGATGATGTTGGAGAATCCCGCCGCATCGGTCAGCTGCGTGTTCGCGGTGATTGTCAGCTGCTGTTTGTTGTTCTTGAGCACGCCGAGCGGCGTGTTGCTGTTGGCCGAGGCGATGGCCGTCTGCAGCTGATCGATCGAGATGCCGCGAGCGGCGAGCGCCGTCGGATCGATCTGGACGCGGACAGCGTATTTTTGCTGGCCGTAAATCGAAACCTGCGCAACGCCGTCGATCGTCGACAGCGACGGCGAAATCACATTCTCGGCAAACGCGTCGAGATCAGTCAGCGGAATTGTGTCGCTGACCAGCGACATCAGCAGGATCGGCGCGTCGGCTGGATTGACCTTGCGGTAGCTCGGCGGGCTGGTCATCTCCGGCGGCAATTGTCGTTGCGTACGTGCGATCGCTGCCTGCACGTCGGCGGCGGCTGCATCGATGTCGCGGTTGAGTACGAACTGAATGGCGATCGAGGTCGAGCCGAGCGAGTTGGTCGTCGAGATCGAATCGATGCCGGCGATGGTGGCAAACTGCTTGATCAGAGGCGTTGCCACCGACGTCGCCATGGTTTCCGGCGAAGCCCCGGGCAGCGAGGCCGAGACGTTGACAACCGGAAATTCGGCGCTTGGCAGCGCCGCGACCGGCAGGAATTTGTAAGCAAATAGTCCGCCCAGAACCAGGGCGAACGACATGAGCAGCGTGGCGACGGGCCTGCGGATGCAGAATTCGGAAATCATGGCTGTGTTCCGCCCGTCCGGTCAGCCTCGGCAACCTTCGGAGCCGCCTGATCGCCGGTGCCGGTCGAAGCCTTGCCTTCGCGCACCGCCGCGCCGTTCTTCAGTTTGGTCTGACCCTCGACGACGACACGCTCGCCGCTTTTCAATCCTTGGCTGATTGCGGTGTTGGTGCCTTCTGTCAGCGCGACCTGCACGGGCCGCATTTCAACGGTGTTGTCCGGCTTGATTACATAGACGAACGGGCCCTTCTGGCTGGGCTGGACGGCGACCGTCGGAACGGACGTCATTTGTGGCATGATGCCGGCATCGAGCACGACGTTGACGTATTGGCCCGGCCATAGCGAAAGATCGGCGTTGGGCACACTGGCCCGCGTTGCGATCGTGCCGGACGCCGTGTCTACGCTGGAATCGACGAAATCCAGCGTTCCCTTGCCGATCGGCTTCGGGTCGCCGTCCTTGGTCAGCGTCACCGCACCTTGCTGCGGCGCTGCCAGCGCCTTGTGCAGCAAGGCAAGATCGCTTTCGGGGAGATTGAAGTTCACCTGCAGCGGGTCGACCTGCGTGATCGTCACCAGTGGAGTCGACGTGCTGCTGCCGTTGCTGGTGGTGACGAGATCGCCGACGGCGACGCTGACTGCGCCAAGCCTGCCGGAGATCGGCGCCCTGATCGTGGCGAAGCCAAGCTGGATTTGGTCCGCATCGATCGTTGCCTTGTCGGCGTCGACGGTGGCCGCGGCGGATTTCTGCGCCGCGACGGCCTGATCGTAGGTCTGCTGTGTTCCGGCCTGCCTGGCGACGAGATTTTTGGCGCGCTGAAGATCGGCCGTGGCGCTGGCAAGCAGCGCCTGGTCTTTCGCGAGCGTCGCCTGATCGCGTGCCAGTTGTGCCTTCAACGAGCGATCGTCCAGCGAGAACAGAAGGTCGCCGGCCTTCACCATCTGTCCGTCCTTGACCGCGATTGCGACGATCTGACTCGATATCCGCGCGTTGATGCTGACCACGGCAGGAGAGGACACAAAGCCGATGGCATAGCGCCGGACCGGGAAATCGGCGGTCGTAGCGGTGGCGGCAACCACCGAAGTCGTACGCGCGGCATTTGCCGCTGCAGCGGGCTTGTCCGCCGTCGCCGTCTGATTCGCCGACAGCATCTGCTGAAGACCGCTCATTGCGCTGGGCGAAAGATAGAGCCACGCCGCGGCAACGCAGGCTGCAGCGATCACCGCTAATACGATCTTTCCGCGCATCGACAAAAGGCCTCTCGATCCGACACGCCGCTATCCGGTGGCCGTAGTCTAGCTCAACTCGCAGCCTCTTGCCGCGCTTTTGCCAGATAATAGAGGATGCCGAAGGCGAAAAAGGGCCAAAACCCGTCATTACGAAGATTTAATGTGCAGTGCACAATAGAACGGCAGCTAACGCAGCATCGGCCACAGCGTCGCCGCAAGCATCACGCCCATGGCGATGTTGAACCATTTGAGCCGCACCGCATCCGCCAGAAAACCGCGCAGCGCCATGCCGAAACCGGCCCAGGTCGAAATGCTCGGCAGCATGACGACGGCGAACGCGGCCGCGATCAGCACCACGGACACAAGCGGGCGTTCCGGGTTCGTATAGACGGCCATGGCTGTAATCGCCATCACCCAGGCTTTGGGATTGACCCACTGGAAAGCCGCAGCCTCGATGAAGCGCATCGGCTGGCCCTTCGCCTCGCCTTCGCCGCCGAGCGAGCGCGACATGGCGATCTTCCAGGCGAGATAAAGCAGGTAAAGGCCGCCGGCGATCTTCAACCCGGTATGCAGCACCGGAAAGGCCGTCAACACGGCGCCAAGCCCGAAGCCTACGGCAAGCAACAGCACGAGGAAGCCGAAGCCGATGCCGAGCATGTGTGGCACGGTCTTGACCAAGCCGAAATTCACGCCCGAGGCCAGAAGCATGAAATTGTTCGGACCCGGCGTGATCGAGGTCACGAAGGCATAGACCAGCAGGGCGAATAATGCGTCGAATGTCATGCCGTTCCCCTAATCAATGCGATCGGTGGCAAAGCGACGAGATAGAGCCAAGCTGGATGACTACATCCCTTGCGGGCCGCGGTTCATCGCCGCCACTCCGGTACGGCAGATTTCAACTAGCCCGAGCGGTTTCATGATGGCGATGAACTGATCGAGCTTGGAGCCCTTGCCGGTGATCTCGAAGATGAAATGCTCGGTGTTGGCATCGATGACGCTGGCGCGGAATGCATCGGCGAGCCGGAGCGCCTCGACGCGGGCTTCGCCGGTGCCGGCGACCTTGACCAGCGCGAGTTCCCGCTCCAATGGCCGCTCCTGTCCGAATTCTTGCGACCGCACGGTGAGATCGACGACGCGGTGCACCGGCACGATGCGCTCGAGCTGGTGCTTGATCTGCTCCAGCACGTGCGGCGTGCCGCGCGTCACGATTGTGATGCGCGACAGGTGCTTTTCGTGCTCGGTTTCCGAGACCGTCAGGCTCTCGATGTTGTAGCCACGTCCGGAAAACAGGCCGATGACCCGCGCAAGCACGCCCGGCTCGTTGTCGACCAGGACCGAAAGCGTGTGGTTCTCTGGTTTTTCCGTCTCCTTGGCGATGAAATAGGCGGAGCCAGTCGGTTGCAACTGTGCGTTCATGACATGAATCTCGATTTCAAACTTTTGCGCTAATCTGCTGTTTTTGCACAGCTTCCTTGAACCAGGCTACACCAGTTCCCTGCCCTTGGCGTCGATAGCGTTGGCCACAGCTTCGTCCGTCGCCTCGTCCGGCAACAGCATCTCGTTATGCGCCTTGCCCGACGGGATCATCGGGAAGCAGTTGGCGAGCGTCGCCACGCGGCAGTCGAACAGGACGGGCTTCTTGACCGCTATCATTTCCTTGATGGCGTCGTCGAGCTCGTCCGGCTTGTCGCAGCGAATGCCGTGGCCGCCATAGGCTTCGGCGAGCTTGACGAAATCCGGCATCGCCTCGGTGTAGGAGTGCGACAGCCGGTTGCCGTGCAGCAGCTGCTGCCATTGCCGCACCATGCCCATGTACTGGTTGTTGAGGATGAAGATCTTGATCGGCGCCTCGTGCTGCACCGCTGCGCTCATCTCCTGCATCGTCATCTGCACCGAAGCGTCGCCGGCGATATCGATGACCAGCGCATCCGGGTGCGCGATCTGCACGCCGAGTGCCGCCGGCAGGCCGTAGCCCATCGTGCCCAGTCCGCCGGAGGTCATCCAGCGGTTCGGCTTCTCGAAATGATAGTGCTGTGCCGCCCACATCTGATGCTGGCCGACCTCGGTGGTGATGTAGGTGTCGAGGTCCTTGGTCAGCGCATAGAGCCGCTGGACGGCATATTGCGGCATGATCACCTCGTGGTTCATCTTGTAGGCGAGCGAATCGCGCGCGCGCCATTTGGCAATCTGCTCCCACCACGGGTGAAGCGCTTTCTTGTCGGCCTTGGCGGTTGCCCGCCACAGCCGCACCAGATCCTCCAGCACACGCCCGACATCGCCGATGATCGGCACGTCGGTGTGGACGTTCTTGTTGATCGACGACGGGTCGATGTCGATGTGGATCTTCTTCGAATTCGGAGAAAACGCCGTCAGCCGCCCGGTGATGCGGTCGTCGAAGCGCGCGCCGATGCAGAGCATGACGTCGCAATCATGCATCGCCATGTTCGCTTCATACGTGCCGTGCATGCCGAGCATGCCCATCCAGTTCTTGCCCGACGCCGGATAGGCGCCGAGGCCCATCAGCGTCGAGGTGATGGGAAAGCCGGTGAGGTCGACCAGCTCGCGCAGCAGATGGCTCGCCTCCGGGCCGGAATTGATGACGCCGCCGCCCGAATAGATGATCGGCTTCCTGGCGCCGGCCAACAGCTCGACCGCCGCCTTGATCTTTTCCAGATCGCCCTGGACCTTCGGTTGGTAGCTGGTGCGCGGCGCCGTCTGCGGCGGGACATAGATACCCCTGGCGAACTGCACGTCCTTCGGAATGTCGACGACGACCGGACCGGGGCGCCCTGTGGTTGCCACATGGAAGGCCTCGTGGATCGTTGCCGCGAGCTCGTTGACGTCCTTCACCAGCCAGTTGTGCTTGGTGCAGGGCCGCGTGATGCCGACCGTGTCGCACTCCTGGAACGCATCCGAGCCGATCAGCGAAGTCGGCACCTGGCCGGTCAGGCAGACCAGCGGGATCGAATCCATCAGCGCGTCCTGCAACGGCGTCACCGCATTGGTGGCGCCCGGCCCCGAGGTCACCAGCATGACGCCGGCCTTGCCGGTCGAGCGCGCATAGCCTTCCGCCGCGTGGCCCGCGCCCTGCTCATGGCGGACGAGGATGTGCTCGACCTCGTCCTGCTGGAAGATTTCATCGTAGATTGGCAGAACCGCGCCGCCCGGATAGCCGAAAACATGCTTGACGCCGTTGTCCTTCAGCGCCTGCACCACCATTTCGGCGCCCGTCATTTCGCTCCTTGGCATTTCAGTTCTTGGCATTTCGCGCCGCTCATTCTGTCCACTGCTCATCGGTCTGGTCCCGTACTGTTCGCCATCTGGCGATTGCTCGTCGTTTAGTCGTATTTCGGGCAATAAAAAAGGCCCCCGAGGGAGCCTGTGTCTTGCGCATGGGAGGTCACCGCCCGGCGGTTACACCGCCTTGCCCACGCGCTTTCCTACGAGAATGAGTGCCTTTTTCATGGTGGCGGACAATAGAATTGGTTTGACGCCGCTGTCAACGCCGAATGTGCTCTTGGCCTGACGTCGGCACATCCGCCCATTATGCACCCGCGCCGCCTTTCTGCCGCGCGGGTCTTCCGTTTCAGGCGCAGAGCACCACACCCCTCGCCTTGGCCCAGCGCTCGATGATCTTGCGCTCCTCGAGCGAGGCGAGACGGTTGCCGAAACCGCGCACCTGCACCGCACGGTTTTGCGGGTCGAGTTCGATCGTCAGCAACCGCTCGATCTTGCCGAGCGCCGAGCGCCGCAGCACCCAGATCGAGGCATTGCCGGCGATGCATTTGGCCGCGTATATCGAGACGCAATGATGCATCGCCCGGCTCTCGGCGACCAGATCCTCGGCTGTCTTCAACTGACGGACGAAGAAACGCTCGCCATGCGCCTTTGCCTCCTTGGTCGACGGCTGCCAGTCCCAGTCGTCCAGGCACGAGCCGTCCCAGGCGCGACCCTGCGACTGCGTCCCGGCAGTACGCGTGGCCCGCCCGGCAGCGCGGCGGCGCATTGCCTCGATGCGTTCGATCGCGGCAATGTCTCGATGCCATTCCAGCATCTGCCGACGCAGCGAGGCGAGCGTGCGACCCTTCAGGCTGTACGCCGCATCGCGCTGGTGCACGGCACCAATATAGTCGCATAGATCGTCGATCTCCTCCTTCGACGCGGGTTGCCCGCAGAAGAACCGTGTCACCTCGCGCCAGAAGGCCAGATCGTTACGTGGCGTGCGCGCGATTTTCGACTTGGCAAGTCGGGCCGCCAACCCGGAATCATCCGTGTAGGACCGGGCGATCGCCACCCAAAATGCCTCGTCGAACGTGAAATCGCTGGGCAAGTTCAAGAAGCAATGCACCTCCTTGCGAGACAGCCACGCACAGGCGCCCACCTTGTAAAGCGAGTCACCACGCGCCAATGCGATATACCAAGCCTTGCGAAGCGCAATCTCGCCGGCATTCAACCCCGAGCTGTCCAGCCAGATCCCCTCGAGCGCGGCTGTAACCGGGTAGCGCGCATAGAGATGGCGCGCCGCGGCCAGCCGCAGCCGCGCGGGGTCGCGCGTCTTCAGCTTTGGACGCCACAGCGCGCCGTCGCGGATCGCCATGCCGGCAAAGCCCCGACGTGCCTCGTCGAGCGCCCGCTCGAAATCCGGAGCGGGACGCGGGACGGGAAAAACCCGCCGCAGCGTTACGGCATATGCTTCAATGCGTTCGCGCTCGGCATCCTGCCTGCGCTGGATCATGGACTTTGCCATGGCCGTTCTTCCTGATTGGAACCCTGTCGGCCGCACGCAATTCCAGCGTCGGCACGGAATGTGTCGATCTGGATCGCCGGGTCATTGACAGGTCTTCTTTCAGGACGACGGATCAGAATGGGCGGCTTCTCTAAGCTCGCCGCCAATTTGACGCAAGAGCTATTCTTTCCATGCCCGCGATGGTCTGACGGGTGTTGCAAAGGTGCATCGTTGTCGCCATCACCGTGTCCGGCCGACGCGTTTCCAGTAGATGAGGGTGCATGTCAGCCCGCCATGCGGCTTCAGCGCATAATCCGGTATTTCGCCGGCCAGCGTGAAGCCGAGCTTTTCATAGAGGCCGGAAGCCCCCTCCTCTTTTGCCGTGTCGAGGACCAACAGCGTGCGGCCTTTCTCCACGGCAACGGCTTCCGCCGCCTCCATCAGGCGGGTTGCGATGCCCTTGCCGCGATAATCGAGGCGGGTCATCAGCTTGGCGATCTCGGCCCGGTGCGGCTGGTTGGGAGGGCAGTCGAGCAGCAAGGTGACGGTGCCGACCAGAGCCTCGCCGTTCCAGGCCCCAAGCACCGCCCTTTCGCCTCTGGCGGCCGCATGAAGCGACCTGTTCCAGAAGGCCGCGGCCATCTCCGGCGCCAGCGGATGCATGAAGCTGACCGAGCCGCCGGCAGCGACTGTCACGATCAGCAGATCCGCCAGTATTTTTTGCGTTCCGTCAGTCCTGGTGAGTGGCCTGATTTCGATCGAACTCATGTGGTTCCCCTGCGCCGTCCGTCAATCGAAATGACTGATCCGCTTCCGCTTCCTGGCCCGCCGGATTTCCGCGATGCGATCGGCGTCTTCCAATTGCAGATGTCGCCCGCGTTCCAGCAGTTCGAGCGTGTATTCCTCATAGGTCAGGCCCAGCCGCTCGGCCTTGTCCAGCCGCATCAGCATGATCTCGCGGCTCGGCACTTTCCATGCCTGGGCATGGGCGGTCCGCCAGGCAAGAAAGACATAGGGGTCGCCCTTGCCCCAGGGCGGACCGTTATAGTCGTGGAGCGGCGGACCGCCATTGTCGGAGCGTTTCGGACGGCGCGCCTTCACCTCAGCTCCTGGCCAACGCAACCAGATAGTCGGCGGCGTCCGGCCCCGGAGCGTGAAAGACGCAATCGGATGGCGCGCCGAGCGCCAGGCAGTCGCCGGGTTCGAGCCGGTGAACGATGTCCCCCTCGGTGAATTCCAGCCGCCCGGAGATCAGCCATATCTGTTGCCTAATGAAGGCATAGGACGCCGCCGGGAAACTTACCTTGGCGCCGGCCGGCAACTGGATCCGGATCAGTTCGAGGGGCATGTCGGCGACCGGCGAAAGATGCCGCCGCACATAACCCGTAGCCGGATCGCGCCAGAGCGGCTGGTCACGTTCGCGAAGCAGGCCACCGCCCTGCAATTCCGCCCTTGCGATCAATGTGGACAGCGTCATGCCGAAGGCGGCCGCAATGCGCACAAGGAGTGCCGCCGTCGGGCTGGTCATGCCGCGTTCTACCGTGCTCAGCATGGCTTTCGAAACATCGGACCGCTCCGCCAGCTCTGCCAGGGACCAGCCTCGAGCCACTCTTTCGGCATGTATTCTTCTGCCGATGGTCGAGGAGATGTCGTTCGCTATATCATCCATTAATCCAATATATCGAAATTTTTCTACGGAGCAACGGCCGTTTCATCCATTTTTCGCAAACTCCTTAATGTCCGCTAAACCATCCGGCCTCATCCCACCTTAACCCCGTTCGCCTAGACTCATCGCTTGGGAAAAGGGATCGGCGTGTCCATGCTCGTTGAACGCGAAGCCTCCATTGGGGAACCGACTTTGCTGGAGCGCCGCAGGGCGGAGCAGAACGACAAGCGCATTCTGGGCAATGTCGTGCAATGCGACGGCGCGCGCGCCACCATCAGCGCCTATGCCGACGATATCGAAGGCACGGTCACCGGCCTGTGGAGCGTCGGCAAGATGATCTCGATCAATCTCGGTACATCACGAACCGTCGGCCTGGTCTATGAAATCGCCAAGTCGGATCGTGCCTGGAGCAGCGAGGGCCAGAATCCGATCGAGGTCAGCATCGAATTGATCGGCGAGGTGCGCGACGGTGCCGAACCCGGCGCGAAGCCGATCTTCGACCGTGGCATCACAACCTACCCGCATATCGGCGCCATTGCCCATCGTATCCGCAGCCGCGACCTGCAGGCCGTCTACGATCTCGCCGGTCGTCATTCGATCACCATCGGCACGCTGTCGCAGGACGAGGCCATCGACGCCAATATCGCCATCGACGATACGCTGGCGCGCCATTTCGCCATTGTCGGCACCACCGGGGTTGGCAAATCGACCGCCGTGTCGCTGCTCTTGCGCAAGTCGATCGCCGCCCGGCCCGACCTGCGCGTGCTCATCCTCGATCCACACAACGAGTTCGCCGCGTCGTTGCCCGAATATTGCGTCAGGGTCGATTCGACGACGCTCGACCTGCCCTTCTGGATGTTCAAGCTAGAGGAATTTGCCGAGGTGCTGTTTCGCGGCCGCGAGACGGTTCCGGAAGAGGTCGACGCCTTGCGCGATCTCATTCCCGCGGCCAAGAAGCTCTACCGCAATCCGAACTCCGGCAACTATCTACGGCGCAGCACCGATGCGCTGACCGCCGACGCGCCGGTGCCCTATCGCATTGCCGACCTCATCAAGCTGGTCGACGAACGCATGGGATTGCTGGAAAGCAAGAACGATCGCCCGACCCTCAGGTCACTGAAGACACGTATCGAATCGGCGGCATCCGATCCGCGCTACCGTTTCATGTTCAACTCGCGCCTGATCGAGGACACCATCCACGAGACGATCGGCAACATCTTCCGCGTGCCGCATCACGGCCGCCCTGTGACCTGCTTCGAAATGGCCGGCATGCCGTCCGAGGTGGTCAATTCCGTATGCTCGGTGCTGGCGCGGCTGGCCTTCGACCTGGCGTTGTGGAGCGAAGGCCGCCTGCGCCTGCTCTTCCTGTGCGAGGAAGCGCATCGCTATATGCCGGCCGATCCGCGCCTCGGTTTCGCGCCGACGCGGCACGCGCTGTCGCGCATCGCCAAGGAAGGCCGCAAATATGGCTGTTATCTCGGCGTCGTCACCCAGCGCCCGGGCGAACTCGACCCGACCATCCTGTCGCAGTGCTCGACGTTCTTTGCCATGCGGCTCGCCAACGAGCAGGACCAGGCGATCATCCGCTCGGCGATTGCCGACTCCTCGGCTTCGACGCTGGCGTTCCTGTCTTCCATGGGCCAGCGCGAGGCCATTGCCTTCGGGGAAGGCGTGGCGACGACGATGCGGATGAAGTTCGAAAAGCTCTCCGAGGATTTGATCCCCGGCACCGCCAAGCGCGCGGACGCCTTGCAGTCCGAAACCGGCGACGAGGTCGACCTCGTGGCGATCGTCGAACGGCTGCGCAACGTGCCGAAATCACAGCAGGCAATGCCTTTCGCGGAAGTCGTCGATCCGGGCCGGCAGGCCGGCGATTCGGACTATCGCAAGCCGTCGGCCGCACGCACCCAGCGGAACGACGATTTCGACTTGCGCTACGGCCTCAAGCCGGCGACCTTCGGCCTGCGTCCCCCAGAATGATTGAGCCGAGCGACTTTTAGGCAGCGCTCGCAGATATCAAAGCTGAGTTTCGATGGCTGTCTTGTCTATAACTGACCACACCTGGCGAATTTTCCCTCTCTGAAACTCATAGAATACGTTCTCGGCAAACGAAATTCTCTTCCCGCTTACATCGAGCCCAAGGAACGTTCCCCTTGGCGCGCAGTCGAAGCTTAGCCGGCTCGCTATATAAGGCGGATCGGCAACCAATAGCTGAATGTCGAAGTAAAGGTCCGGAATTTCGTCGAAGTCTCTCACCAACATTTCGAGATAGCCGGACAATCCGAGCTTGCGACCGTTGTGGGTCACTTCATCATGAACAAACCGCCCCAGATTTGGCCAATCCTGCTTGTTCAGGCATGCAATATAGCCTCGGTAAAGACCGGAGAGATCGGATTTAGTCACGGCAACACCTCTATTTCCGGCAAGCCCCGCAAAGGCAGCATCTCAGCTTGACTGGGTGACGTCGGTCTGCGTGCACCGGAAACGCAGAAAACGATACCAGACGGCCGGCATCAGGAATTCAATGACGGAATTTCAGGCACACACGCGGTTGCGCCCTTGCCTCTTCGCCTCATAGAGCTGGCGATCGGCGCGGCGATAGAACTCCTCGGCGGTTTCCTTGCGATCCCAGACGGCAAGCCCGACGCTGGTGGTGATTTTCAGTCGGACATTGCCCGTCAGCACCGACATGTTGGCGATCGCCTTGCGGATGCGCTCCGCGAATTTGGATAGCAGCTCGGCGTCCATATTGGGCGTGACCACCGCGAACTCCTCGCCGCCCAGGCGCGCCACCACGTCGTGATAGCGTGTCATGTCCTTGAGACAGTTGGCGACCGCCCGCAACACCTCGTCGCCGACGTCGTGGCCGTGGCTGTCGTTGACCTGCTTGAAATGGTCGAGGTCGAGGATCATCAGCCCTACTGGTTTCTCGATGCGACGGAACTCTTCGAGATATTCCTTCAGCGCATCGTCGAAATAACGCCGGTTCTGCATGCCGGTGAGGCTGTCGGTGAGCGCCGCATGCTCTAGCGTCTCCGAACGCGCGCTGAGCGAAACGGTCATGGCGCGCAGCTTGCCTTCTTCCGTCGCCTGCTTTCGGATCAGCGGGTAGATGAAGAAAATGCCGAAGAACAGCGCAGTCGCCAGCAGCACGCCCGTCGCAAACAGCAGCTTGTTGAGATAGACGATTTCATCGAGTTCCGAAGGCGTATTGCTAATGTCGGCGGCCAGGGTTTGCAGGAGCCCATAGGCGTAAAGCGTCACCAGGCCGGCGGCCAGGATCACAAAAATAAAGACGAAAAAGGCTGATTCCGCCTTGTGGAAACGCATCTGCTCCCCGTTGGAAAGTTCGTAACGATCTTATGGCATGCGGGAACTTACGGACAGTTAACCTGGACAACTTCAACGCGAAATGTCCCCTCGGTGTCGACTTTTCAGGTTGCGCTCGAAGGAGGGAGTGAGAGTATCGAGTCGATCCCCTCACCAGGACGCAATCGCTGCCATTCCGGGCCCAATTGGTGCCTGAACCAGGTCGCCTGCCGTTTGGCATATTGCCGCGTCGCGATTTTCGCGCGCTCGATGGCCTCGGGAAAACTGAAGGCGCCGGCCAGCGCGGCCTGAAGCTCGCGAACACCGATTGCTTTCATCGCCGGCAGGTCGGGATCGAGGCCGAGCGCTGAAAGCTGTTTCACCTCGTCCAGTGCCCCCTTGTCCAGCATGCGGTCGAAGCGAGCATCGATCCGCTCCACCAGCGCCGCTCGCTCCGGCTCGATGACGAAAAAGCGCGCGCTGCTCCTGTCGATCAACGGCCGGCCACGCGCGGCCTGCCAGTCCAGGATGGAACGCCCCGACGCGTCGAGCACCTCCAGCGCCCGCACGATGCGCTGGCCATCCGTCGGCTTCAGCATCATGCCGGCCGCAGAATCCTCGCGCAACAGGATGCGGTGCAATCTCACTGCGCCCTGTTCCTGGAGCTCGTAGCGCCAGCGATCGCGGATCGACTTCGGAATGTCGGGCATCTCCGAGATACCTTCCGTGAGCGCCCGGAAATAAAGCCCGGTACCGCCGACGAAAATCACTGGCCGCTCCGAAAGCGTGCCGTCGTCGATTAGCTTCGTGACATCACGCAACCAGGCGCCGGTGGAATAGGCGGTGGACGGATCGACGTGTCCATAAAGAAAGTGGGGGACGCGGGCGAGTTCGGCAGGACCAGGCCGCGCCGTCAGCACGTCGAGCACCGAATAGCCTTGCATGGAATCGGTGTTGACGATGACACCGCCATTGCGCTCGGCGAGGTCGAGTGCGAGCGCCGACTTGCCGCTGGCGGTCGGCCCGGCTATCAGGATCGCGTTCTTCACGCGGCCTTCGCCCGCCTGTCCGCTGGAATTTTCGATGCCGCTGATCGCCACGCTTTTATCCCATCCCGCCGGCCGCGCATTGACGCCGACGCTAGCGAATATGGCCTCGCGGTCGGTCGGCGCAAGCGCTGTTCGCTGGCTGGCCGAAGGCATCGCCTGCGAGCTCGACTTGCCGGAGACCGCCGACGCTTCCGAAATAACGGCGCGCCTGCAGGCCGCGCTTGCTTCCGAACCGATCGACGTGGCCGTCCAGCCGGCTGAGAACAGGCGCAAGAAGATCCTGATCGCCGACATGGATTCGACGATGATCGACCAGGAATGCATCGACGAGCTTGCCGACGAGATCGGCGTCAAGGATCGGGTCGCCGCCATCACGGCGCTATCCATGAACGGCGAGATCGCATTCGAGCCGGCCTTGCGCGAGCGTGTGGCGCTGCTCAAGGGTCTCGATGCCGCAATCATCGACCGCATCATCGACAATCGCCTGACGCTAGCCTCCGGCGGCCGCACGCTCGTCCAGACAATGGCGGCCAATGGCGCCTGGACGGCGCTGATCTCCGGTGGTTTCGACATCTTCACCACCCGCATCGCAGCATTGCTCGGCTTTCACGAAAATCGCGCCAACCGCCTGATCGAGCAGGATCGCCGCTTCACCGGCTTGGTCGCCGAACCGATCCTCGGCCGCGCCGCCAAGGCCGAAGCCCTTATCGAGATTTCCGCCCGCCTCGGCCTGACGCCTGCCGATGCCATTGCCGTCGGCGACGGCGCCAACGATCTCGACATGATCCGTCTTGCCGGCATCGGCGTCGCCTTGCATGCCAAGCCGGCCGTGGCAGCCGAGGCAAAGATCCGCATCGACCACGGCGACCTCACCGCCTTGCTTTATCTGCAGGGTTATCGCCGGGAGGAATTTGTCGAATGACGCCGATCCGCACCGAGCGCCTGATCCTGCGCAACTGGGGAGATCGTGACCGCGAGCTCTTCCATCGCATCAATTCCGACGAGCGCGTCATGGAATTCTTTCCGTTTCGGCGTGACCGTGCCCAGTCGGACGCCAAGATGGAGGAGTTGCGCGCGGCTATCGATCGCGACGGCTTCGGCTTCGCGGCCGCTGAGATCGCAGCCACAGGTGAATGCATCGGCTTCGTCGGCATAACCCGAACCGATCATTTGCCATTCCTGCCGCGCGGCACGATCGAGATCGGCTGGCGGCTGGCACCCGAATTCTGGGGCCGCGGCTATGTCACCGAAGCAGCCGAAGCCAGGCTCACCCATGGCTTTGAAAGACTTGGCCTCGACGAAATCGTGTCCTTCGCAGTCAAGGATAACAGCCGGTCCACTGCCGTCATGGAGCGCCTGGGCATGATCGCCGACCCGGCCTCCGACTTCGACCATCCCGGTGTTCCGGACAGCCACACCGCACTCAGGCGACATGTTTTCTACAGGCTGCCGCGCACAGACTGGCAGGCAAGAAAAAGGGCGGCCCGCTAGCCGCCCTTTTTCGTTTCAAGATCAGAGTGTTGCAGGCTCTTCCGGACTCAATCCATCCGGATTGTCACAAACCGCAGCTCGCCGGTCTTCGACGCCAGCATCAAAAGCGCGTTCTTGCGCCCCTGCTCCTTCAGCGCGCCGATCCGGTCCATGACGTCCTTGGGCGTTGCGACCGATTCCTGCGCGATCTCGGTGATCACCTCGCCCGGCTGGATACCGCGTTCGGCTGCCGCCGAATCCTTGGCGACGTCCGTCACGACGACGCCGGAGACATCGGTGGCGATGCCGAATTTCGTGCGCGTCTCCTCATTGAGCTCGCCGATCGTCATGCCGAGCACGGCAGCCGTCGAAACCGCAGGCGCCTTGTCGGCATCGTCCTGGTCGGTGTTGCCGTTTTCACCGCCGCTGGCAAGCTTTTCGCCGTCCTCGAGCCGGCCGAGCGTCACCTTGACGGTCTGCTCGACCCCTTTGCGCACGATGATCACGTCGACCGCCTTGCCGACCGGGCTCTCCGCCACGACGCGCGGCAGGTCGCGCATTTCATGGATGTCCTTGCCGTCGAATTTGATGATGACGTCGCCGGCCTGGATTGTGCCGTTGTCGACCGGCCCGCCCTTGATGACGCCGGCGACCAGCGCGCCCTTGGCGGTCGCCATGCCCAGGCTTTCGGCAATGTCGTCGGTCACCGGCTGGATGCGCACGCCGAGCCAGCCGCGCCGCGTCTCGCCGAACTGGCGAAGCTGGTCGACGACGCCCGAGGCAAGCTGCGACGGGATCGAGAAGCCGATGCCGATCGAGCCGCCCGATGGCGAGATGATTGCCGTGTTGATGCCGATGACCTCGCCGCTGCTGTTGAACAGCGGTCCGCCGGAATTGCCGCGGTTGATCGCGGCATCGGTCTGGATGAAGTCGTCATACGGGCCGGAATTGATGTCGCGATTGCGTGCCGAGACGATGCCGACCGTCACCGTGCCGCCGAGACCGAACGGATTGCCGATCGCCATCACCCAGTCGCCGACACGCATCGTGTTGGAATCGCCGAACTTCACCGCTGTCAGCTTGTGCCCTTTCGGATCGACCTTCAGCACCGCGACGTCGGTCTTGGTGTCGGTGCCGACCAGCGTCGCCTTGAGCGTCACCCCATCGGAGAAATTCACCTCGATGTCGTCGGCATCGGCAATGACGTGGTTGTTGGTCACCACGATGCCCTGCTCGGCGTCGACCACGAAGCCGGAGCCCAGCGACTGCACCTTTTGCCCGCCGCCGCCCTTGTCGCCGCCACGGTTCTTGAAGAAATCGTCGAAGAAGTCCTGGAAGGGCGAGCCTTCCGGCAGCTGCGGCATCGGCACTGCGCCCGGCCCCTCAGTGCCTTTAACAGTCTGCGACGTCGAGATGTTGACCACGGCGCCAAGCAGGCCGGCGGCGAGATCGGCAACCGAGGGCGGCCCGTCGGCTGCCATCGTCGGCGCCACGAACGACGGAACGGCAACGGCGCCGACCAGAAGCGCAGCGGCCCCGGCGATGAACGTCCGCCTCGCTGCACGCAGAAGGGTGGTGGATGTCATCGAAAGGCCTCCGGGTGTTCTGAAAAAAAACCGCTTCGGCAAAAATGCCGGTCCGCGTCATGTTGGCAAGAAATAAGGCACGTTTGCGGCTATGGCTACCGCCAGAGAATAAATCCTCTGTTACGCCGGCTATCCCTGCACCGGCCCTACTGGCCGGTGCTTGGCTGCGCTGCCGGTGGGGCGGGAGCGGCAGGTGCTGGCGCTGGTGCCGCCGGTGCCACAGGCGTTTCCTTGCTGTCCGGGTCGCGGAAGAAGCGGAAGAACTCGGAATTCGGCGACAGCACCATCGTCGTTCCGGCGCTGTTCAGCGCCGTGCCATAGGCATTCATCGACCGATAGAAATCGAAGAAGGCCGGATCGCGCTGATAGGCCCCGGCAAACGTGGCACTGCGCTGGGCTTCACCTTCACCGCGCAGGATTTCAGACTCTTTTTGCGCTTCGGCGACGATTTCGACCACTTCGCGGTCGGCGCGAGCCCTGATCCGCTGCGCTGCCTCATTGCCTCGCGCCCTCAGCCGCTCGGCTTCGGCGAGACGTTCGGCCTTCATGCGATCGAAGGTCTGCTGCGAGACTTCGGCCGTGAGATCGGTGCGGCGGATGCGGACATCCTCGATCTGCAGGCCAAGCGAGGTGGCATCGGGCCTCAGCTGATCGCGCACCTCGCGCATCATCACCGCGCGCTCTTCCGAGAGCGCCGCCTCGAAGTCTCGCAGGCCATAGACGCGGCGCAAGGCGGCGTCGAGACGCGTCCTCAGCCGGGCCTCGGCCAGTTCGATCTGGCCGGACACCGCGGCGCGGAACACGCGCGGATCCGAGATACGATAGGCGATAAAGGCATCGACCTCATAGAATTTGCCGCCCGAAACCTGGACACGGATGTTGTCGAGGTCGAAGCGCAGGACCCTGTTTTCGATCAGCTGCACGGTGTCGGCATCGAAGAAGGAGAATGGCGCCTTGAAATAGATGCCCGGCTGGTTCTTGACGTCGACGATTTCGCCGAACCTGAGCACCAGCGCCTGCTGGCGCGCATTGACGACGAAGACCGACGAGTAGAGCAGGAACAGGATGACCGCGGCGATGACCGCAATGACGGGAAGACGGTTGGCCATCACTGGTTTCCTCCGGTGGCCGGTGTCGGCGCCTTCTGCTGCAATGCCGGCAGCGGCAGGTAGGGAACGACCCCTTGCCCGTTGCCTTGCTCGACGATGACCTTGCTCGAATCCTTCAGCACCCTCTCCATCGTTTCCAGGTAGAGTCGCTTGCGCGTCACCTCCGGCGCCTTGGCATATTCGTCATAAACCGAGATGAAGCGCTGCGCCTCGCCTTCGGCCTCCTGCACGACCCGGTTTTTGTAGGCGGCCGCGTCTTCGCGGATCTGTGCGGCCGCACCGCGTGCCTGGCCGAGCTTCTGATTGGAATACTGATTGGCCTGCTCGACGAACTTGTCCTCGTCCTGCTCGGCGCGCTGCACCTCGTCGAACGCGTCTGCCACCTCGCGCGGTGGCGCGGCGTCCTCGATCGAAATGGCGTTGACGTTGAGGCCGGCCTTGTAACCATCCAGCGTCGTCTGGATGATCTCACGCACCGACGCCGCGATGCCTTGCCGGTCGTCGCGGAAAATGTCCTGCGCCGGGCGCCGGCCGACCGCTTCGCGCATCGCGCTTTCGGCGACCTGCTGCAGCATGCCGTCCGGGTCGGACACGTCGAATAGATAGGCCTTAGGGTCGGAGACCTGATAGGCCACAGAGAACTGCACATTGACGATGTTCTGGTCGCCGGAAAGCATCAGGCCATTGCCGCTGGAACTGCCGCCGCCGATACTGACAAGCTGCTCGGCGATGTTGGCGGTCTCGACCGTTTCGATGGGCCACCAATGGAAATGCAGGCCAGGCTGCGACAGCTCCGCCTTCGGCTTGCCGAACCTGAGTTCCACCGCAACTTCGTCGGGCTGCACGGTGTAGACCGCCTTGAACGCCCATAGCACCACCAGCGCCGCGGCAATCAGCCCGAACACGGCAGGGCTCGCGCCACCGCCGCCCGGCAGCGCGCGCCGCAACCTGTCCTGCCCGCGCCGGATGATATCCTCGAGATCGGGAGGCGAGCCCTGCGGGCCGCTGGGTCCTTTTGGTCCCTGACCCCAAGGCCCCTGATTGTTGCCGCCGCCCCACGGGCCGCCGCCGCCGCTCTTGTCGTTCCAGGGCATGAATGTCCTTTCGCTTGGAATTCCCTCAAGCGCCGGCTCACCGGCGCAAAATCCAATATTATTATTCTATAGGGATGCAGCGGCACGCTTTCAACGCGATCGGCTGCCGCCACTGTCCGCCTTTTGGGTCCATCTAGACCTGTCGCGACCCCTTTGTCGCCTTCAATGCACGTCGCGGCGCCGCTCGTAAACCGAATAGCGTGTCGCATGGCTGTCCTTTTCGCCAGCCTCCACCTCCTGCGAGCGGACGATCCGCCACAGCGCCGGATCGATCGGCGGGAAATGGGCATCGCCGTCGACCGCGGCCAGAACATGGGTCACGTGCAGCCGATCGGCCAACGGCAGCGCCTGAGCGTAGATCTCGCCGCCGCCGATGACGCAGATCTCGTCGGCGCCGGCCATGCAGCGCCCGCGCACCGTCGCCAGCGCGATTGCGTCCTCGATCGAGTGCGCGACTTCGACGCCCTCGGCGCGCCATGCCCTGTCTCGTGTCACCACGATGTTGAGCCTGCCCGGCAATGGGCGGCCGATGCCTTCATAGGTCTTGCGGCCCATGATGATGGGCTTGCCCATCGTATCGGCTTTGAACCGCTTGAGATCGGTGGACAGCCGCCACGGCAACCCACCCTCGCGCCCGATCACGCCGTTCTCGGCGATGGCGACATAAATCGCGAGGTCCATCAGCCGCCGTTTCCGCCATCGGATGGCTCCAGCAGCAATATGTCGATGTCGTGCTCGGGGTAGAAGTTCTGCGCCTTCATCTCGAACGTCGTCGGTCCGATCTTCCTGACGTTTTCGCCGCAAAACGAGACCAGGTTCTTCGGATCGCCCTTGTCGACGGTCAGCTTGAACGTGCCGATGTTTCCCGACGCCCAGTTGCCGCCGGTGGTCAGGATATAGGCGATGCGGTTCTCGAAATATTTAGGGTAGCCGTCGGGATCGTCCTTGGCTGCCTTGCGCACGGCGTTTTCGAAGGCATCGTCCATGCAGTAGCGGGTCTTGTAGGCGGCATACTGGCCCTGGAACTGGCCATCATAGAAGAAGCTGACCGAGGAGGTGCCGCCGACGCTCGGCTTGTAGCGATGCGAGACATGGACCGCCTTGTTGGCCGGAAACGTCGAGCGCCACCAATAGGTCGAGCGCAATTGCCAGAACGGCGTATAGACGGTCTTCATGCCCGAACCGTCATCGGCAGTGTCCTCGATGATGATGCCGCGGTTGACCCAGTCGTCGGCGACCGCTTGCGGAAGCTTTGCCAGCGCTGCCTTGGCCGCATCGCCGAACGGATAGAACGGCACGCCCTGCGCCTTCAGGTCAGCGCCGATGTCGATGCCGAGCGCGAACACCTTCTGCTCGAGCTGCGGCTTTGCCGGCACCCCGTCGATCGTCACTTCGAAGCCGAGGAAATTGTCGCTCTGCGCCTCCGGAATCGCCGGTATTTCTTCGGGGTCGCCTTCGATGTCGGGCATCGGAAAGGCGACGATCGCATCGACATTCTTGTCGGTGTTGTTGCGGAAGACGTAATCGACCGTCACTTTTTCCGGCGAGATGTAGAGATCCTCGCTTTCCATCGCCACCGCATCGCTGCGCGAAAGGATCAGCCCACCGGTGCCGAGTTCGGCGACCGAATCATTGGCGAGCGCAGGCGTAGCCGAGAGCGCCAAGGCTGCGGTCAGGACGTAACGGAACATGGAAGCTCCCCCGGCGAGATGCCAATATGACTCTAGCTGTTCAATGTGGCGTTTCAAAGCCTTTCGGCAAATGCGCCGGCGCCTGCCGGCATGTCGTGTCGGTCTAGACACGCCGGTCCCGATCGGGCAGGAGTTCGCCCATGCGCAAGCTTCTCGTCATCGGCATCGGCGCCGGCAATCCGGAGCACATGACGGTCCAGGCCATTAACGGTCTCAATCGGGCCGACGTGCTGTTCATTCCCGACAAGGGCGCCAAGAAGAACGATCTCTCCGAATTGCGCCGCCAGATCTGCGACCGCTTCGTCATTAATCCGAACTCGCGCCGTGTCGAATTCGAGGTGCCGGTGCGCGCCGAGCCGGCGCCTTCCTACCGCTCGACCGTCGACGACTGGCACGAGGCGATCGCCGCGATCTACGAAGGCCTGATCCGCGATGAACTCCCTGAAGATGGCTGCGGCGCCTTCCTGATCTGGGGCGATCCGTCGCTCTACGACAGTGCGCTGCGCATCCTCGACCGCGTGCGCCTCAGAGGCAGTGTAGCGTTCGAGCTGGAGGTCATCCCTGGCATCACCGCCATCCAGGCACTCGCAGCCAGCCACAAAATGGCATTGAACCGGATCGGCGACGCCATTTTGATCACCACCGGCCGCCGGCTCGCCGAGGAAGGTCTGCCCGAAAACGCCGGCAGCACCATCGTCATGCTGGACGGCAAATGCGCCTTCAACACGCTGGACGACAACGACGTCACCGTCCACTGGGGCGCCTATCTCGGGACGCCCGACGAGATCGTCATCTCGGGCCGGATTGGCGACGTCGGCGACAAGATCGTGAGCACCCGTGAGCAGGCCCGCCGGAAAAAAGGCTGGATCATGGACACCTATCTGCTGCGCAAGCCGGGCGAGCCTAAGAAGTAACAGGGATCACACGCGGCATGAATTCCGCCGGCGTCACGCTGCGTCGATCTCGGCCTGCAGCGCCTCCATATGCGCCGCCGCTGCTGAAGACGCAGCCCGCTCGATCGCGCGGAAGCGGCTGACCACAGCAAGCCCGACCGACGTCAACTGGGCGCCACCGCCTTTTTTGCCGCCCGTCTGTGCCGCAACCAGCGGCTTGCCGAACACGCGGTTCATGTCTTCGACCAGATCCCAGGCGTGCTTGTAGGACATCTCCATGCCGCGTGCCGCGGCCGAAATCGAGCCGAAGGCGGCGATCTGTTCCAGAAGCTCGATCTTGCCCGGTCCGATGCGGCCATCTGGATCGAGATTTATCCGCAAACTCAGCGACGGCATTTGCTCCTCCGCGGTGACGCTATTCTACAAGTTCTGCAGCGATACCGCTATTCCAAAACGATATAGCGAATCATCGGCCGTTCACTCATCCGCCTCGGCGGGCAGGCCGGCGCCGGTATTCGCCCGGTCGAAGCTCACCGTCTTGACCACGCCGAAGACCTGTCGACCAAGCCGAAGCCCCAGTGTCTGCCGCGACTGTTCGGTGATGCGGGCAAGCACGGTTGCGCCATTGCAGTCGAGGCCAATCTCGACCGTAGGCCCTTCGCCCGGCTCTATTGCCACGATCGTGCCCGGCAATATGTTGAGCGCGCTGAGGCCAACCGGCTGCTCGGTGGCGATCATCACGTCGCGGGCACGGATGCGGACGCGCACCGGCGCACCGACTGGCGTTGCCAGAAGCGGCACCCGGATCTCGCCCGCCAATGAGCCTAGCACCGTCATGCCAAAGGCTTCGTCGTGGCGCAGAACCGCGGTATCCAGCACGGCACCGCCCTCGCCGCGCTCTTCGGCCGGCAATAGATCCAGACGCTGCATGATCGCTCCGGTCGGACCGGAAGCGGCGACCTTTCCTTGCATCAGCACCACGACGTCGCTCGCCAGCCGCGCCACTTCGGCGATCGAGTGGCTGACATAGACGATCGGGATTTTCGTCTCGTCGCGCAGCCGCTCGATATAAGGCAAGATCTCGGCCTTGCGCCCCTCGTCGAGCGAAGCCAGCGGCTCGTCCATCAGCAGCAATTTCGGACTGGCAAGCAGCGCCCTGCCGATTGCCACACGCTGCTTCTCGCCACCGGAGAGTTTTGCCGGCCGCCGGTCGAGCAAATGGCCGATCCCGAGCAGTTCGACCACGCCATTGATATCCGCGTAACGCTCGGCAGCCGGCGTGAACCAGCGGCCATAGCGCAGATTGCTCGCCACGCTCATATGCGGAAACAGCCGCGCATCCTGGAACACCATACCGATCCGCCGTTTGTGCTTCGGCACGAACAGACCGGCATCGCTATCGACCAGCACGCGGCCCTCTGCCGCGATACGACCTTTGTCGGGGCGGATCAGCCCGGCAATCAAATTGATCAGCGTCGTCTTTCCGGAGCCGGAAGGCCCGAACAGCGCAGTCAGCCGCCCGGCGCTTTCGAAGCGGGCATTGACGGTGAAATCGCCAAGCCGGTGGCTGATGTCGACCTGAACCGTCATTCGATGTCCATCCGCCGGCCGACGCGCCGCGCCAGCACTTCCGAGGCAACAAGTGCCGCCATCGAGATGACGATCGAGATCAGCGTCAGCCTGAGCGCGCCGGCGTCGCCGCCGGGAACCTGCGTGAAAGTGTAGATCGCCGACGGTAGCGTCTGCGTCTCGTTCGGAATGTTGGAGACAAAGGTGATCGTCGCGCCGAATTCGCCCATCGCCTTGGCGAAGGAGAGGATCGCACCGGCAATCAGGCCGGGCAGGATAAGCGGCAGCGTGATCGTGCCGAATACCCATAGCGGATTGGCGCCGAGCGTGCCGGCGGCCGCCTCGATTTTGCGGTCGACGGCCTCGATAGACAGCCGGATGGCCCGCACCATCAGCGGAAAGCCCATCACGCCGCAGGCGAGCGCGGCCCCAGTCCAGCGGAAGGAAAAAACGATGCCGAAATGTTCGGCCAGGAAAGCGCCGGCCGGACCACGTTTGCCGAAAGTCAAAAGCAGCAAATAGCCGGTCACCACCGGCGGCAGGATCAGCGGCAGATGCACCAGACCATTGAGCAGCGTCTTGCCCCAGAACTGGCCGCGGGCAAGCACAAGAGCGATCAGAATGCCCGGCGGCAGGCTGGCAATCATCGCCACGGTCGCCACCTTGATCGACAGCCGGACCGCATTCCATTCGTCGGGAGCGAGATCCAGCAGCCAGTTCATGTGCGGTGCCGTACGTCAGTTGCTCGGCGCGAGGATTGTAAAACCTTGCGCCTTGAAGAGTTCGCCAGCCTTGGCGGATTGCAGGCATTTCAGGAATGCCGGGGTATCCCTGCTCTTCGAATCGGCAAGCTGGGCGACCGGATAGATGATCGGCGGATGGGTACCCGCGGGGAAAGTGCCGACCACCTTGACGCCAGGCTCCGCATGCGCATCCGTGGCGTAGACGATGCCGAGTGCTGCCTCGCCGGTCGATACCAGTTTTAGAGCGGCGCGGACATTCTCGGCCTGCGCCACCTTGCCTTCGACCGAAGACCAGGCACCGAGCGATTCGAGGGCTGCCTTGCCGTATTTGCCTGCCGGCACAGCTTTGACATCGCCCATGGCAAGTTTGCCGTCACCGACGAGCTTGGCAAGATCGAAACCCTTTTCGATCCTGGTTTCAACCTTGGAATCCCGCGGCGCAACCAGCACGATCTGGTTACCGAGCAATTTCACTTCGGTGCCGGGCTTGGTCAGCTTCCTGTCGGCAAGATATTTCATCCAGTCGAGATCGGCCGAGATGAACAGGTCTGCCGGCGCGCCGCTTTCAATCTGCCTGGCCAGCGCCGAGCTCGCCGCGTAGGAAATGGTCGCCGCCTCGCCGACATCGGCCTCGCAGGCCTTGTTGACGGCATCGAGCCCATCCTTCAGGCTCGCCGCGGCAAACACGACCACCTTGTCATCGGCATGGGCCGCCGGCACCGCGGCCATCAGCATGGCGGCGAGACCCGCGATGGCAATCGTCGTCGAACCTTTGCGCGCCAGCATGAAACTCTCCTCGTCTCAGAACGCCCGAAGCCGTCCATCGATATATCCATGTGAACATAACAAGGAAAGGCTCTTTACCGCCGACGGCATTCTGAGCTGAGGTTTTCCCGGCCTGCGATAATCTTCGTTGGATACAGCGGTACCGAGGCCGAAGGAAATATTCACATGAAAATCAGCGACCAGGGATTGCCCGTCAAGTCGACGTCGGCCAATCAAGACGGATGCTGACAACGCCCGAGGGCGCAGCCGCAGTAGGCAATGTCGATATGCACGGTCAGCTATGGTGCTAGACCGCGATCGGCGCCTTGATCGTCGCGTCGGCGAAATAGTTCTCGAGCCGGAAATCCTCGAAGCGGAAGGCAAAGAGATCCTTCACCTCGGGATTGATCCACAGCGTCGGCAACGCCTTGGGCGTGCGCCGCAATTGTTCGCGCGCCTGCTCGAAATGGTTCGAGTAAAGATGCGCGTCGCCGAGCGTGTGGATGAAATCGCCGGGTTTCAATCCGGTCACCTGCGCCACCATCAGCGTCAGCAACGCATAGGAAGCGATGTTGAACGGCACACCGAGAAAGATATCGCCCGAACGCTGGTAGAGCTGGCAGGAAAGCTTGCCTTCCGAAACATAGAACTGGAACAGGCAGTGGCAGGGCGGCAAGGCCATGGCCTCCACCTCGGCCGGGTTCCACGCCGAAACGATCAGCCGCCGCGAATTAGGATTTTTGCGTATCTCCTTCAGAAGATTCGCAATCTGGTCGATGGCGCCGCCATGGCCGTCCGGCCACGACCGCCATTGTTTGCCATAGACCGGGCCGAGATCGCCGTTCTCGTCGGCCCACTCATCCCAGATCGAGACGCCGTGATCGTTGAGATATTTGATGTTGGTGTCGCCGGCCAGGAACCACAAAAGCTCGTGGATAATCGACTTCAGGTGCAGCTTCTTGGTGGTGGTGACCGGAAAGCCGCGGGCCAGGTCGAAGCGCATCTGGTAGCCGAATACCGAGCGCGTTCCGGTGCCGGTGCGGTCGCCGCGATCAGCGCCGTTTTCCAGCACATGCTTCAGAAGGTCGAGATACTGGCGCATCGGCTCCGGTCCGATTCGGGTTGTCAGCCATCATAGCCGAATGACCGTCGGCCGAACACAGCAAAGCGAGACGATTCCAGCAGAAGCCTCACCAGCACCGGCGGCGAGGTTGCTCAGAGCGAGCCGAGCATGCCCAGATCCTTGGCGACGAGGTAATAGAATGTCACCCGGCTCTTGCTGTTGTCGGCCGCCATAGCCTTGCAGGTCTTTTCGATAGCCGCATCCGCCTTGGCACCGTCGGTGACGCCGAGCTTGCCGGCGACCCAGCTGTTCCTGACGCGCTTCAGTTCCTCCGGGTCGGTGCAGGACACCAGCGAGGAATCGCGGTTCCTGAGCGCGATGCCCAGATGCTTGACGATCTTGGCGACCGCGTCGGCATCGGCCGCCGCATCATATTTCTTTACGTCTGCGAGATAATCGGCCATCGAATTTCCCCTCGTCGGCGCCACGGGATCCGGTCGATGAGGATTGTGGCGCGCTGCCGCAAGTATGCGCTAGGTCTCCTCACCGCCACAAAGCTTCGGTTGAGACCGGCTGCAAGTCAACCCCTTGATGATCCACTTTGGCACGGACGAAAGTGGCATTCCGGCCTTTCATTTTCCACCACCAGTCCCTATATTCGCTTTGTCGGCTCGACCGACTATGGCGATAAACAGGCGATGAAATAAGCCGTTCGGACCCGGGGGCGGTACCCGGCGCCTCCACCAAAAACCGCTGCTCAGGAGCGGCTTTTGCTGGGGGCGAAATAGGATCGACGAAGGTGTAAAGATCGTACTTTTGCCCGGCATTGTACCACCGTTATCGGGCTAAACTTATAGTTGCCAACGACAACTATGCGGAAGCACGTCTCGCCGCGTAAGCGGTGCGATAGCTTCAATTCAAGCCCTAGTGGTTCGCACTTCTAGGCGGGGTTCGGAGGTACCTGGCAACAGAAACCTCCATTTCTCCCTCTCGACATATGCAGAAGCAGGCCCCGCCGGCCGGGCTTTCATGTGCCCTGACGGGTCCAAAAAATCCCTGTCTTCATACTTCCCCCATCCAATCCATGGATCAGAAATGCGAAACGATTCCAATCGGTTTTTCGTGCTGACCGGCGGTCCGGGCTCAGGCAAGACAACATTGATCGACTCTTAAGGTGGCAGGCCTCGCAACCTCGGGCGAAGCCGGGCGCAGCATCATTCACGACCAATTGGCGATAGGCGGCAAGGCCCTGCCCTGGCGGCTCTGTTCGCCGAGTTGATGCTGTCTTGGGAGTTGCGCTCCTACCGGATCGCGGGCGAGCAATCCGGCCTGGTCTTCTTCGATCGCGGCGTGCCGGACACTCTTGGCTATCTGCGCCTGACCGGGGTGCCGGTTCCCGATCACGCCACGAATGCCGCCCGACGCTTCCGCTATGCCAGGCGCGTCTTCGTCGCGCCGCCATGGCCAGAAATCTTTCGGCAGGACAACGAGCGCAAGCAAACGATGGACGAGGCTGAACGCACCTTTCACGCACTCGTCGCCGTTTACACGGAACTAGGCTACGAGCTGGTGCCGCTGCCCTTGGCGCCCGTCGAAACGCGGCTGCGGTTCGTCCTCTCCGAGACAGCGTCGTAGCGAAGCGCCGCAAGCGACGGTTTTGCGAAAGCCCAAGGGCCTCCCATCATCGGAACCTCCGATGGCAGCATTCGTTTCTTCCCGTTTCCCTTCTTCCACGCCTTTGCGGGACAAGGCCTCAGTTTCTCGCCGCGTGTGGTCATGCCCGGCGAGCTGCCTCATGGAGAGATAAGATGAACCAGGAAACCACACCGAAACACGAACGCATCCTGATCGTTGGCGGCAGTTCCGGCATGGGGCTGTCGCTGGCCGAACAGCAGCTTGCCGCCGGCGCCGAGGTTACGATCGTCGGCCGCTCCGAGGACCGGTTGTCGGCCGCAGGGCAGCGCTTGCCTCACCCGGAAGGGCTGAGGACGATCGCAGCCGACGTCACAAGCGAGGACGAGGTCCAGCGCCTGTTCCAGGATGTCGGCACGCTCGACCACATCGTCTCGACCGCCGCCGACGTTACCGGTGTCTATGTGTTGCTTCCCGAGATGGATATCTCGGTGGCGCGGAAAGTGATGGATTCCAAAGTCGTCGGACCGCTTCTTCTTGCCAAGCATGGCGCGCCTCGTCTGACGCCCAGGGGATCGATCACGCTGACCTCAGGCATCGCCGCCTATCGTCCAGCGGCGAAAGGCTCGGTGGTGGCAGCCGTCAATGGGGCACTTGGCTCACTCGCCTACGCGCTTGCCGTCGAACTGGCGCCGATCCGCGTCAACGTCGTCTCGCCGGGCTGGGTCGACACGCCGATTTGGGATGCCGTCGTCGGCAGCGGAAAGGCGGCCGCGCTGGAGGCCATGGCAAAGCGTCTGCTCGTCGGCCGGATCGGCCAGGCAGCCGACATTGCCCAGGCCATCACGTCCCTCATGCACAACGGCTTCATCACCGGAACCGTGCTTCATGTCGATGGTGGCCAGCGGCTGGTCTAGTGATGGCCAGATTTCGCGGACCATTGCGAGGAACAGCCGCAAGACCGGCGCTTGAATGCGCCGGTGGCGCCATACCATGGTGACCGGCGTCACCGGACTGCTTCCGACCCAGGGCAGCACGACGAGATTGGCGTCAGCCGCGGAAGCCACGAGACGCGGAACCAGCGCGCAGCCAAGACCGGCTGCGACAAGGCCCCGTATCGCACCCATGCTGGCGAACTCGCCAACCAGCCTCGGACCGTCGGGCAGCGTCGCTGCGAACGCTTCGTCGAACATCCGCCTATAGACGCAACCGGGCTGGGTGACGAGGAAGGCCTCGTCGGCCAGATCGTCGGGCGTTATGGCAGAATATCCGGCCAACCGGTGATTTGCCGGCATTATGGTGACGAACTCTTCCACTGCCACTTGCTCGCTTCGCAGCTCCGGCGCCGCCGCCGGGACGGCTCCGAAATGGAAAGATACGTCCAGCGCCCGGCTTGTCACGCCGGCACGCAACCCACTGCTCTCGTCCGCCCTGAGGTTCAGTTCCACATCGGGATGGCGCCGATGGAATTCCGCCAGCAGAGCTGGCAAGCGTGTCGAGCAAAGCGTCTCCAGGCCGCCGACAGTCAGGCGACCGGCAACCGTGCCGCTCGCGTCGGCGACTGCGGAACGGGCTTCGTCCGCGAGGTCGAGGAGATCGTTTGCGTAGTCCAGCAGGCGTTGTCCCGCCGCCGTCAGCTTCAAGCCACGCCGTGATCTGTCGAACAGCGACGTGCCTAGATCGCTTTCCAGCGCCTGGATCTGTTCGGTCACGCTCGATTGGGCAAGATGAACCCGCTCGGAGGCGCGCGTGATGTTCAAGGTGGTAGCGACCGCCACGAAGGTCTTGAGATGTCGAAGCTGCATGTCCTGAACCCGTCATATAGGCATAGGCTGCTTTGAACCGGGACCGCAAACGTGAAAAGGCCGGGAACATCGCCCGGCCTTTTTGTCTCGATAGGCGAAGTTTACTCCGCCGGCGCTTCCGCGACGTCCCGGCTGCGGCCGAGCGTTATTTTGGCCAGTGTGAAGGAGATCGCCGCGCAGAGCGTGATGCCCGCCACCATCGGCAGCGGCGTGCCGTCGAAAAACACGCCGGCGACGCCCATGGCGACCGCGCCGATGGCGAAGTGCAGCGTGCCCATCAGCGCCGACGCGGTACCGGCGATCTCGCCATGCTCTTCCATGGCCAGCACCGACGTCGTCGGGATGACCAGGCCGAGAAAGCCGTAGCCGATGAACAGCAGCGCCGCCATCACGTCGAGCCGGTCGACACCCGATGCCATCACCGCGAACAGCACCACCATCGTCGTCGCATAGCCGGTCACCGCGACGCGCACCACGCGCTGCAGCCCGAACCGCTCCGACAGCAACCCGGTCAGCTGCGACATGCCGATGAAGGCAACCGCATTGATCGAGAAGAACACGCTGTAGACTGAAGGCGACAGCCCGTAATGATCGATCAGGATGAAGGACGAGCTCGACAGATAGACGAAGAAGCTCGCAATGCCGAAGCCGGCGATGGCCGTCAGGCCAAGGAAGTTGCGGTCGCCCATCAGGAAGCGGTAGCCGGAAAGTGCCGTCCCCAAGGACGAACCGGCGCGCTCCTCGACCGGCCGTGTCTCCTTGAGCGAGGTCGCCAGCAGGATGGTGGCGAGCACGGCCGCGCCCGTCACCGTCCAGAACACGGCGCGCCAGCCGAAATTCTCGATGATCTGGCTACCGGTCAGCGGTGCCAGGATCGGCGACACCGAAAACACAAGCATCAGCAGCGACATCAGCTTGGCGGCCTCGGTGCCGGTATGCAGGTCGCGCACGATCGCGCGCGGCACGGCCATGCCGGCGCTGGCGCCGAGCCCTTGCAGGAAGCGGAAGGCGATCAGCCATTCGATCGAGGGAGCCAGCGCCGAGCCGACGCCGCCGACCATGAACAGCGCCAGGCCGCCGTAGAGTGGCAGCTTGCGGCCGACCATGTCGGAGATCGGTCCGACGACGATCTGGCCGAAGCCCATGGAAAGAAAGAAGATCAGCAGGCTCATCTGCACCGCGGCAGTGCCGGCATGCAGATCCTCACCGATTGAAGGCAGGGCCGGAAGATACATGTCGATGGCAAACGGGCCGATCGCGGACAATAGGCCGAGCACGACCGCAATGCGGAGGAATTTGGCGTTCATGATAGCAGGCTCTTTCGAATTCTGGTTGCCGCCGAGGACCGGCGTGTAACCCTAGGACGTTCCATCCCGTGGAGTTCCGACTCTTCTGCGGAACGAAACCCCCTTCGTGCAAGTCCACAAATTTAGACAGGCTTGTCTAATTCGTCAACCACCTCTATATAGTTTTGCATGAAGGCCAATGTCTCTCCTGACATTTTCCCGCCGCGAGGCCACGAGGCCAAGCGCATGTCGATTGTCGATGCCGCCGCCTCGGTCTTCTGCCGCGAAAGCTTTGCCGGTGCCAATATCGACATGATTGCCGCCGAGGCCGGCGTCTCCCGCCAGACCATCTACAATCATCACGGCGACAAGGAAAAACTCTTCGTTGCCATCGTCCGCGACCTCACCGAACGTTGCAATGCCGGCATCTTTGCCACGATTTCCACTTTTCCCGATCAGCCGAAGGATCTCGAGGCCGACCTCATCGCCTTTGCTGTGCGGATGAATCACAACTGCATCTGCAACCGCGACGGCAAATTCCTGCGCAAGCTGATCCAGACCGAGGGCGGGCGCTATCCCGAGTTGTTCGCCGAATGGCGCGAAGAAGGACCGGGCAGGACATGGCCAGCGATCGCCGCCCGCTTCGCCCGCCTCGCTCATGCCGGCTTCCTTGGTATCGACGATCCCGATGTCGCAGCGCGCCAGTTCATGGCGCTTGCCAATGCCGAGTTGCAGACGACGTTCATGCTCGGCGGCACACCGACCGAGGACGAGGTGGTGCAGTCGGCGACAAATGGCGTGCGCACCTTCCTGCGCGCCTTCGGCAAGCGGCAGCCTGTGGCCCGGGCGAGCAAACAGGGCGCGCTGGCCAGCGCTTGACGATCAAAGCCGTTTGACGATCAAATCGTCGCCAATTGGCTTCGCTTCCGCACGCCGGCGATCTATATCCGGTTTACGCCGCGCTCAAGCTTGATTACAGCTATCAGGACGATTCAACGGAACCCGACAGCCACATGGCCGACGACCACATCCGCTACGACATTCTGGCCCAGGAGGCGTTGCGCGGCGTCATGCGCAAGGTCCTGGCCGAGGTCGCGCGCACCGGTCTCCCGGGCAACCATCATTTCTTCATCACCTTTCTCACCGGCGCGCCGGGCGTGCGCGTGTCGTCGCGGCTGCGCGAGCGCTATCCCGAACAGATGACCATCGTCATCCAGTTCCAGTATTGGGACCTGAAGGTGAGCGACACCGGCTTTGAGGTCGGGCTGTCGTTTTCCGACGTGCCGGAAAAACTGGAAATCCCGTTCTCGGCCGTGCGCGGCTTTTACGACCCGTCCGTCAACTTCGAGCTCGAATTCGACGTCAAGACGGATACCCCGGCTGAACAGGAGACAAAGGCCAAGCCTGCTCCCGAACCGCTGGCCATCGTCGCCGAGAAAAAGCCCGAGACGAAGAAGAAAACCGCCGAGGCGGAAAAGAAGCCTGCCGCGGCCGACGCCGGCGCCAAGGGCGCCGACGTGGTGTCGCTTGACGCCTTCCGCAAGAAGTGACCCGACGGGCGGCGTGACATGGCCGAGATCGTCAATCTCCGTCAGGCACGCAAGCAGAAGGCGCGAGCCGAGAAGGAGCGCCTGGCCGAACAGAACCGGGCGCTGCATGGCCGTTCCAAACCCAGCCGGGATCGCGACCGCCTGATCGCCGACAAGGCCGATAAATTCGTCGCCGGCCATCGCCGCGAAAATTCGGGCGATTCGGACAAATCCGATGCTTGAAGTGTGAGTAGGATCGTCTCGTGAGCCCGGTGGAAAAGCGCTCGGTCACCATTCGCGGCCACCGCACCAGCTATTCGCTCGAAAAGCCTTTTTACGACGACCTGGTCGCCATCGCGGCCGTGCGAAAACTGACGCTCGCCGCCCTTGTCGCCGAAATCGACGAGAGCCGCCCGCGGGATGCCAATCTCTCCTCGGCGCTCCGGCTCTATGTGCTGGATTGGGCCAAGCGCGGCAAGTTGTAGCCTTCAGGCAACGCTATCCTGTTTCCTGCGCCGCGTGCCGAAGCCCAGCAAAGCCGAGCGGTCGCGTTCTTCGGCCTGTTTCTTCGATCTGACGCGCATCAGGTCCTTCCAGCCGACATAGCCCACCAGCCGGGCATTTTCTCGCGTGACGACCGGCAAATGGGACACGTTCGCCATCAGCAGCTTGTCGGAGAGGCCCTCGAGATACTCATCCGGATAGGCCAGCGTGACCTTGCTGCCGGCCAGCAGTTCGCCAAGCGGCGTCGTGCGGTGCTTGCCGGCGCGTCTCCAGCGCAGGATCGCCGGCGGGTCGATGACGCCGAGCACGTGGCCTTCTTCATCGACGACCGGAAAGCTCGGATGCCGCGTCTCGGGTGTGGTCAGGAACGCTGCAGCGCCATGCAGCGTCATCGTCGCCGGCACGCTTTCGACCTCGCTGGTCATCACCTCGCGCACCCTGGTCAGGGCGAACGGATCGACACGGTATTCGCGAACCATGTGATGCCCTCGCCTTGCGATTTTTTCGGTGAGGATCGAACGCTTCATCAATAGCACGGTCACCGCATGCGCGGTGGCAGTCGCCGCAATCAGCGGCACCAGGACATGGGTGTTGCCGGTCAGTTCGACCGCAAAGAAGGTGGCGGTCAGCGGCGCACGCATGGTGCCGCCCATCGTCGCCGCCATCGCCAGCAGTGCCCAGCAGCCCGGATCCGCGGCCGGCAGGAAGCCGGCGAGGACCGCGCCCATCGCCCCGCCGATGATCAGCAGCGGCGCCAGCACACCTCCCGACGTTCCCGAGCCGAGTGCGACCGACCAGATGATCGCCTTCACCACCAACAGGGTGAGCGCGGCGGTCGCTATCGTGCGGCCATCCAGCATGTCGGCGATATTGTCATAGCCGACGCCGAGCGCCTGCGGCTCGATCAGCCCGCCAATGCCGACCACCAGGCCGCCGAGCATCGGCCACCACATCCAGTGGATGGGCAGCTTCTGGAAACCGTCCTCGCAGGCATAGACCATCTGGGTCAGCAACCCCGATAGCAGCCCGGCTGCCATGCCGACCAGCACCCAGCCGGCAAGGCCGGGAAATGAAACCTCCATGCCGCCCTGAAACGGGAAGATCGGCCCCGGCAGATGCAGCATGGTGCGCTCGACCTCGGCAATGATCGAGGCGACCGCCACAGGAATGAAGCTGCGCGGCGTCCATTCGAAGAGCAGCAATTCCACCGCAAGCATGATGGCGGCGATCGGCGTTCCGAACACGGTGGTCATGCCGGCCGCCGCACCCGCCACCAGCAGCGTCTTGCGTTCATTGTCGCTGACCGGCAGCATCTGCGCGATCAGCGAACCGATGGCGCCGCCGGTCATGATGATCGGCCCTTCCGCGCCGAATGGCCCGCCGGTACCGATCGAGACCGCCGACGACAACGGCTTCAGGATTGCCACCTTGGCGTCGAGCCGCGAGCGTCCGAGCAGGATCGCCTCGATGGCTTCGGGAATGCCATGGCCGCGAATCTTTTCGCTTCCGAAGCGAGCCATCACACCGATGATCAGTGCCCCGATGACCGGAACAAATACCGAGGCATAGCCAAGCGGCGTATCCTGCAGTTTCAGGTCGGCGAGCGTGAACTGGCCAAAATAGGCGATGTTCGTGGCAAGCCGGATCAGCTTCAAAAGGGCAATGCCGGCAAACAACCCCGCGGTCGCAACCACCACCGCTATGCCGGCAATGAGCAGCACCCGGGCATCGGTGGTAAAATCGCGCAGATGGCCGGGGTTGGCGTGATCGGACTTCATTTGCAAACCTTGCTTTCTGGCGGCGTGCCGACTTGCGGATGGGTCGCTGGCCGTGCCACCGAAGATGGCGGGCACGAGCCATGTTGGTGCGCTCTGTATCGTAACACGATATAAATGTTCAAGGCCCGTTTGCGGCTTTGTCGGAAAGGAATCGATGGCAGACACTTCGAAGCCACAAAAGCGCGGCGCAACGATCGGGCCGGCCGACTACCAGAGGCTGTCCGAATTTCGTTACCTGATCCGCCGCTTTCTCGAATTCAGCCAGATCCAGGCGCAGGAAGCCGGCCTGACACCACGCCAGCATCAGGCCCTGCTTGCAATCAAAGGGTTTCCCGGCGGAGGGCCAGTGACCATTGGCGACCTCGCGGAGCGCCTGCGCATCCGCCATCACAGCGCAGTGGAATTGGTCAACCGTCTTTGCGAAGCCGGGCTCGTCGCGAGGGACCACGACGAGGAGGACCACCGCCGCGTGCTGCTGCGGCTGACCGAGCGCGCCGACGACAGTCTCGCCGATCTGTCAGCCGCTCATCTCGACGAACTCGGGCGGATCGAGCCGATGCTGAAGCGCTTGCTTGCTGGACGCGACACATAAGGGATGCGCCGTCACCCGCCATTCAGCGACTTTAGCAGATCGTCGATCGACGAGGGATCGAACTTGAGCTTTGGCGGGGGCTGCACTGGCGGTGGCACGTTATTTGCGGCCGGTGGCGCCCGTTCCGCTCGCTCCGCCGCGGCCTTGCGTTCGGCGTCGAGCCTTGCCTTCTCTTCCGAGGCGATCCGCAACGCCTCTTCCGCCCTCTGGCGTTGCTGTTCTTCGGCCTGCGCTGCTTCCTCGGCAGCCTGTTGCGCCGCCTTGGCTTTGGCTTCGGCATCCGCTTCGGCCTTTGCAGCCGCCTCGGCTTTCGCCCTGGCCTCGGCTTCGGCCTTCGCCGCTGCATCCGCCTTCGCCTTGGCTTCAGCCTGCGCCCTGGCCTCCGCTTCGGCTTGGGCCTGCGCCTCAGCTTCGGCCTTTGCCTTGACGTCCGCTTCAGCCTTCGCTTTGGCCTCAGCCTGCGCCCTCGCCTCCGCATCCGCCTGTGCCTTGGCGTCCGCTTCAGCCTTCGCCTTGGCTTCAGCCTGCGCCCTCGCCTCGGCTTCGGCTTGGGCCTGAGCCTCGGCTTCGGCCTTTGCCTTGGCGTCGGCCTCGGCCTTCAGCCGCGCTGCTTCCTGTTGTCTGCGCAGTTCCTCCGCCGCTCTTTCACGCTCGGTTTGCAGCGCAGCGTAGTAGCGCACCTCCCGCCGCAGCCTTTGTTTCTCGAGCAGTGCGGCTTGCATGGCTTCGACCCGCTGCTGCTCCTTTTCCAGCGCACGCTGGGTCAGGAACTGTGCCAGCGGCTCGCTGTCGAACTGCCGTTTGGTGGCGCCAAACGGCCCGTCGACGCTGAAATTCAAAATCGGTTCGGAGCCGACCAGCGCCTCGTCGCCGGGCCGGTAAGCGACCTCGCCCTTGGCATCGACGGTGCTGGTGTTCAGATCGGCGGTGATGTCGGCGGACAGCGTCGCGCCCGGGCTTTCGAATTTGACCGGCGGCGCCCTCAGCGTGCCGCCGGCGATGGTGAAGGCAATATCGGTGTCCTGCGCCGGAAAACTGCCCGCCGCGGCGATCTGCGGCACGAAGCCGGCAGTCTTCGACGCGTCGATATCGCGCCCTATCGCATCGGCCTTGGCGATGAATGCGCCAAAGGCATCGGGATTGAAGCCGGCAATAGTCATGCCCTTGAGCGTTGCCGTGCCGGAACCGGACAGCGCCGCAACCATCGCGTCGACCGATTTGCCGCTGGTCGAAAGCGCCGTCGAGAACTCGCCGCTTCCGCTGATGCCGGCCTCCGGCAGCACGGCTGCCAGATCGGCGCCGGCGAGTTTCATCTGACCGGAGAAAAGCCCGGTGCCGTCATTGTTCTTGAGCTCGAACAGGCCACTCAACGCGCCGCCGAGGAACTTTGCCTTGAGGTCGGAAACGCGGATGCCCTCCTGGTCGAGCTGCAGCGACAGCGCAGCGTCATAGGCGGTGGCAAGCGGACCGGCGGCAAGCGACGCCACCGTCAGATCGAGATCGGCGGTAAATGGCAGACTGGATTTCTGGCTGAACGGTGCCGTCGGCCAGGTCCTGTCATTGACAAGGAAGGCCTGGTCGCCGAACAGCATCACCGCGATCGGATCGAGGTCTAGCTCATCCAGCGACAGCGCGCCGGCAAGATGCGGCAGCCCCTCTTGGATGTCGATATTTACGTCACCGGAAACCGCCGCTTCGTTGACGGCGCCGCTGAGGCCGCTCAGCACCAGGAGACCATTGCCGTAATCGGCATCGGCTGCAAGCGACGTCGACATGCCGGTGCCCATGCCGGGCAGGCCGACGCCGGTCGTCATCAGCCATGGCTCGATGTCGGCCGTTTCAAGGCTGACCTTGCCCTTGGCGGCCGCGCCTTGAGGCGTGTCGGCAATTGTCCCGTCGAAACCAGCTTTGAAGTCATTGCCGGCCAGGCTGAAGCGTGTCGCCAGGCCGCCGCCAAGCGTGCCTTTGGCCGAGACGTCGGTGGTCGCCTCGCCGAGCATGCCGAGCGGCAGTGCCGGCAGACCGTAAAGCGCCAGAAGTGCGGTGGCGTCGGCATTCCTTGCGTTGAAGGTCAGTGTCACCGGCGCTTCGAGAGGCCGGTCGAGCGCCCCTTTGCCGGACAACGACGCCGAAAAAGCCGAGCCACCGGCCTTGCCCTGTGCGCTCATTGCCAGTCCGGTCGTACCGTCGCCATTGTCTGCGGCACTCGTGACCGCGTCGATACGCGCATCCTGGAACAACTCGGGATAGGCAGCAGCACGCTCCGCCAGCCCCTTCAGCACCGCATTATCCGGATAATGCCGGACGGCGACGTCGATCAGCGGCTTGAGGTCGACGGCGACCACCGAGGCGTCGAGCTTGCCGGTCGGGCTCGCCGGGAAATCCTTGATCCGGCCGGTGGCGCTGATCGAGGCGCCGGCAAGTCCGCCGACCGACAGGCGATCGATCTCAAGCAGCCCCTCGCGCAATCTAAGCGCAGTATCGACGCTATCGGCGGTCAACCCGCCGGCGCTGACCGGCCCGGCCTTGATCTGGAAATCGAGGTCGCGGTCGGAAAAGCGGTTGGCGCCCTTGTCGCTGACGAAGATCGAGGCGAAGGCGGCGAGCCCATCGACATCGAGTTCGCCACCTTCCAGTTGCATCAGCACCGATGGCCTTGTGTCGTCGGGCTGGCTGGAATCGATGCGGCCGGAGAACTTCGCCTTGCCTAGGATGAGTTCGAGATCGCTGAAGGCCTGGTGCTTCTCGCTCAAATCCACCTTGGCCTTGAAGCCGGCGGCCGGCAAGCGGCGGATCGCCTCGTCGACGTCCTTCGACAGCCATGCGGCAAAGCCGGAGGGCTGCGCCACCGCCAGAAGCAGCGATCCGGTGAAACCGAAATGGTCCTCGACGCTGACCATGCCGTTGGCTTCCAGCTTGGCGCGGCCGGGCAGCGTGGCGGCCAGCGATTTTACCGCCCAGCCGCCCTCGGCTGGCTCGGCGGACAGGTGCACGTCGCGAACGGTGGTATCGCCTGCCACCACCGCCGGCAGTTTCACCTCGACCGTGCCCGGTATGGTCGGCTTCGGCAGATCGAGCAGCGCCTGCTCCAGCGCCGCCACCCGCTCGGACAGCGTCAATCCGGCACCGGCCGCCGCCCCCACGGCCTCGTCGAACTGCACCTGCGCGCCATTGGCCTCGATCGAGAAATGCGGCTTCAGCCCAAGGTCGACCGCAGCCTTGCCGTCGGCTGTGTAGGGATTGTCGCGTGGCCCGGTCTCGAAGCGGAATTCGTCGACGCCGAGCTTCTGGTGGTCGAGCGAAAACTTGCCGTTCAGCCTGAAGCCCGGGTCCGGTTTGCCGGCGCTGACTTTCAGCGCCTCGCCGCCGGTGCCGCGCAGCTGCGCCGCAGTTCGGTCTGCGCCCGATATTTTGAACTGGCCCGAATAGACGGCGGCGCCCTCGACGAGGCCCACATTGCCGTCGGTCTCGATGACCAGCGGATAGGCGTCCGGCTCGGCCTTGAGCCTGAGCCGCATTTGCCCGTCCGGTTCGGCCTTGCCGGTGGAAGCGGCGATCGTGGTCCGCAACCCGTCCAGCAACAGCGAGCCGTCCAGCCGCCAGGGGCCGGCCAGCGACTTGGCCGAGATCGTCGAGTTGATCTCGGAAATGAGATGGCTGCGCCCGCCTGCGGCGTGGCTGAGCGCGATCTGTCCTTCCGTCACCGTCAGCTTCTCGATGGAGATCTGGCCGGGATCGAAGGGCGAGGACGGCCGTATCGTCCAGTCGACCGTGCCGTCGGCGGCGATGTCGATCGTCGCCTTCGGCCGCACCAGCCGCATGTCGAAGATCAGCACCTCGCCGCGCAGGAATGGCGCAAGTTCTGCATCCATCGAAAAGGTTTCGACGGTCATCGCCGGCTGGCCGTTGGGGCCACCGGCAACGGCGACGTTCGAGAAGGTCACCGAGGGGAACGGCAGCAGCCTTGCCGTCGCATCGCCTCGCACGGTCACCTTGCGGCCCAGGACGGCACTGGCCTCGCGCTCGAAATCGGCGCGGTAACCCGTCCAGTCGACAAAGTACGGCACCACCAGCGCCGCACACAGCACCAGCACAAGAAGCCCACCGAAGATCACGAACAGGCGTGCGAGCATGAACTCCTAGACAGTTGATAGTAAAGTCAGTGGCACTCTACCCGCATCAGCGTGTCGATAAAGAGGCAAATCGGGGCGCGGCAGCGGCCTGATGTCAGTCCTTTCCCGGCAATATCTTGCCCGGGTTCATGATGTTCAGCGGATCGAGCGCCTGCTTGATCGTGCGCATGATGTCGACGCCATGGCCAAGTTCGTGCCGCAGGAAGCCGATCTTGCCCTGCCCTATGCCATGCTCGCCAGTGCAGGTGCCGTCCATGGCGATGGCCCTCATATTGAGCCGCGCCACGAATTTTTCCGCCAGCGCGATCTCTTTCGGATCGTCCACGTCCATCAGCACCAGCACATGGAAATTGCCGTCGCCGGCATGACCGACGATCGGCGCGATCAGGCCCATCTCCGCGATATCCGCCTCGGTCTCGGTGACACATTCGGCAAAGCGCGAGATCGGCACGCAGACATCGGTCGAGAGGCCCTTGGCGCCCGGCCGCAGCGTCAGCGACGACCAATAGGCATCGTGCCTGGCTTTCCACAATTTTGTCCGCTCTTCGGCGACGCTGGTCCACAGGAACGGGCCGCCGCCATTTTCCTCGGCGATCATGCCGAAGGTCTCGGCCTGCTCGGCAACGCCGGCATCGCTGCCGTGGAACTCGACGAACAGGCAGGGGCTCTCCGGATAGTCTAGCTTCGAATAGGTCTTCATCGCCCGCATCTGCAGCGCGTTGACCAATTCTATGCGCGCCACCGGAATCCCCATCTGGATGGTCGCGATCACCGCGTTGCACGCCGCCTCGACGCTGGGAAACGGGCAGACGCCGCCTGAAATCGCCTGTGGAATGCCCTGCAGCTTCAAAGTCAGCTGTGTGATGATGCCAAGCGTGCCTTCCGAACCGATCAGCAGCCGCGTCAAATCATAGCCGGCCGAGCTTTTCTTGGCTCGCTTGCCGGTCGTCACTGCTTCCCCGTCGGCCATCACCGCGGTCAGCGACAGGACGTTCTCGCGCATCGTGCCGTAGCGCACCGCGTTGGTGCCCGACGCTCGTGTCGCCGCCATGCCGCCGAGCGAGGCGTTGGCGCCCGGGTCGATCGGAAAGAACAGGCCGGTGTCGCGCAGGTGCCGGTTGAGGTCCTCGCGCGTGACGCCGGGCTCGACGGTGCAGTCGAGGTCCTGCGGATTGACCGCAATGATGCGGTTCATACGTGACGTATCGAGCGAGATGCCGCCGCCCGGCGCATTGGTGTGGCCTTCCAGCGAAGAGCCGACGCCGAAGGCGATCACCGGCACGCGATGCGCCGCGCATGCGCGCACGATCTCCTGCACCTCCTCCGTCGTCTCGGCAAAGGCGACGCCGTCCGGCGCCTGCGTCGGAATATAGGTCGTGGTGTGCGCGTGCTGGGCGCGGATCGCCTGGCCGGTCTGGAATCGCTCGCCGAGCCGCTGCTTGAGGATGCCGAGTACGGCGGCAATGCCTTCTTCGTTGCGCTCGACCGGATTGAGGTCGCTTAGAGCCATCGATTCCTCCGCGAATGGACCAGCGTCCACCCTTGTTCTGCATCTAGGGATGCGTAGTCTCACCAACCACGCTCTGTCCAGTCCATGCTCATCCCGGCATGACGAGAAGGAAGTTTCCGATGCCCATCCCCGCCCCTTTCGTCTCTCGCGCCATGGACATCGAGGAGGCCTGGATCGACTACAATGGCCATCTCAACATGGCCTATTACAACGTGCTGTTCGACCGGTGCTCCGACGAAGCCTTCGAGATGATGGGGATGGGGCCGGACTATGTAAGGGAACGGCGGCTGACCATCTACACGGCGGAAGTCCATGTCTGCTACGTCCAGGAGTTGCATCTCGACCACAAGGTCACGGTCTCGTTCCAACTCCTCGACCATGACGAGAAGCGGCTGAGGGCCTATCAGGAAATCCGGCATCTCGACGGCTGGCTTGCCGCCACGTCCGAAACGCTGTCGCTGCACGTCGACATGGCTGGCCCGAAGGTAGCGCCCTTCCCCGCCGACGTCCTGGCCAGGGTGGAAGCGATGCGCGCCGCCCATGCCGCCCTGCCGATGCCGGAGCGCGCCGGCCGCTCGATCGGTATTCGTCGTAAGCCGGCTTGAACCACGGTCAAACCGCCGTTAACCTTACCGAGGTTTTAACGTGAACAAGCCGAATTGAGACGTTGAACGACTCAGCGCGGCGTTGGAAAACCGTCCGCATCGAATTGCGATACGGGCGGCGGAGCAGCAGCGGTTCGGGGAACGTGCATGAAAACCGATATCAAGGTCGAGGCGGACAGGCTGGCGGCTGATCCACGCATCACCGACTATGATTTCTGGCGCTCGCTGAAGAACCTCAATAACGAGATCTTCCACATCGCCAACAACAACGAGCCGATCCCCTTCGCCATGATCCGCTGGCGCGCCATCCTGAAGCAGGCGCGGATGAAACGCGGCCACGCCTGAACGGTGGGGGAAGAAACAGACCGGCCGTCCGGTTTGCATTTCTGATGATGTGCTGACGAACGATCCCAAGCGTCAAGGCTGGCGCTTCACCGCCCCCAGCGGCGAGCGCGCTGTCACCGGCGACGACTGGATGATCGCCGTATTGGTCATCGCGAACGGAATGATCCGGTCGATCACCCGCTCGAGCTCGGCCACCGAGGCGACATGCGCCAGCGCGATGAAACAGTCTTCACCGGTGACCCGGTCGCATTGGGCGATTTCCGGCAGCTCGCGGATGATCTCGGCCACGACGGCCAATTGGCCCGGCACCGGCCTGATGCGCAGCCATGCCGACAGCTTCATGCCGAGCGCGGCCGGATTGATACGCACCGTATAGGCCTCGATCACACCGCTTTCCTGCAGCCGCTTGATGCGCTCGGCAACGCTCGGCGCCGACAGGCCGACCGACCGCGCCAGTTCGGCGGTGCTGGTGCGCGCGTCCTTTTCCAGCAGGCGCAGGATTTTCAGGTCCGCCGGATCCAGATCGCTATTTTCATTTCGAAGGCGTTTCAGCGGAATACTCCTTGCTTTCAGAAAGGAAATGGCCGCAATGCCCGGCCATCATCCATATCAATGGCAAAAATCGCCTGCGATACTGATCCCATGCAAGATCGGACGCAAGCCCCCGCAGCAAGTCCGGCACTCGCCGGCCCCGCCTTTACCTTGGCAAACGCGGTCCCGCCGCATCTCTGGTTCGGCGTCAGCGCCGTGTTCCACTATCTCGGACCGGCCTTGGCGGTGCTGCTGTTCCCGCATGTCGGCGTGCTCGGCATGGCGTGGCTGCGCATCGCCACCGCAGCACTCGTCTTTGCGCCGCTGACCCGGCCATGGGCGGTCTTCGCCCGCGCCGACCGCTCGACGCGGTTGTTGCTTGTGGCTTTTGGCGTCTGCCTTGGGGTGATGAATTGCTCGTTTTACCTGGCGCTCGACCGGCTGCCGATCTCGCTGGTGGCGGCGATCGAATTCGTCGGCACCATCGGCGTTGCGCTTGTTGGCCTCAGAAGCCCGCGCAATCTCGCCGCCCTCGCAATCGCTGTCGCCGGCACCCTGTTGCTGATCGACGTCAAATGGTCGAGCGATCTCGTCGGCCTGTTCTGGGCCTTCCTCAACGGCACGCTGTTCGTTGGCTACATCGTGCTCGGCCACCGTATCGCGCGCGGCGGCGCCGGCGATGGCATCGCCGGGCTGGGTGCCGCCATGGCGGTCGCCCTTCTCGTCGTTCTGCCGATCGGTTTCGCCGATGCTCTGCCGGCTTTCTCGGCGCCGCCGCTGCTGTTTGCGGCGGTCGGCGTCGGCATCTGCTCGTCGGTCATTCCCTATATTTGCGACCAGCTTGCCATGTCGCGGCTGCCGCGCTCCAGCTTCGCGCTGATGCTGTCTTTGCTGCCGGTCACCGCGACGTTGATCGGCGTCATTGTGCTGCGGCAGGTGCCGAGCCTCACCGACTGCATCGGCATCGCGCTGGTGGTGGCCGGCGTCGCCCTTCACAAACCGGCGCCGGCGCCCACCTGATCAGGCCAGCTTCTCCTTGAGGAAAGCGATCGTCCGGCCCCAGGCGAGGTCAGCCGCCTTCTTGTCGTAGCGGGCCGCCGACGTGTCGTTGTTGAAGGCATGGTTGGCACCTTCATAGACATAGACCGAGTATTCGACATGAGCCGCGTCGAGTGCCTTCTTGAAGGCATCGATGCCGGCATTGGTGCGGGTGTCGAGCCCGGCATAATGCAGCATGAGCGCGGCCTTGATCTTCGGCACGTCCTCGGCCTTTGGCTGCATGCCGTAATAGGCGACGGCGGCGGCGAGGTCCGGCGCGTTGACGGCCAGCATGTTCACCGTGCCGCCGCCCCAGCAGAAGCCGACGGCGCCGACTTTGCCGTTGCCGTCCTTGTAGCCTTTGAGGTAGACGACCGTTGCCACGGCATTGGCGGCGACCTGTGCTGGATCGAGCTGGGAAAACAGGTCACGTGCCCTGTTTTCATCGTCCGGCGTGCCGCCGAGCGGTGTCATGAAGTCCGGCGCAAGCGCCACGAACCCTTCCAGCGCCACGCGCCGCGCCACATCGCGAATATGCGGGTTGAGCCCCCGGTTTTCATGCACGACGATGACCGTGCCGAGCTTGCCGGTCTGGTCCGCCGGCTTGACCAGATAGCCCTTCATCTCGCCGCCGCTGCCCGGATAGCTGATGTCCTCGCCTTTCACCCGCGGATCGTCTTCCGCCACGATTGCCGCCTGGGCCGAGTTCGCCGCCAGCAGCGGCGCGATCGCGGCAGCTGCCGCACCCGATCCGGCAAGCCTGGTCAATTGCTCCATGAAGCGCCGCCGGTCGAGCGTCAGGTGCGTGTATTCGTCATAGGCATCGATCATCGCCTGGGTAATGACAGGCTCGGCGGCAGTGGGTCCGGCAGGTGTTGTCATGGCGCGCTCCTCGTCGGCGCCCCCCGCGGCAACATAGAGCCGAAGCTTGCCTGGTCCAGTCACGGCTGAGTGAGGCTGCCATAAGTCCCTGCACGTGGGCCGTGATGCCGCGCGCCGCACTGTCGTTAAATTTTGGTCCTTTGTGGCAATGCTAAATGCACGCACCACAATGTAAAAAGAAGGGCTATGCCTTACTCGGGCCATTTGGCGAACGACAATGGCCATTTGGCGGGAAAAGAATGCCTGATTGACGACGAAGGAATACGCCCATGACCTTTCCCTCCCCGCTTCTTGCAAGTGGGTTCGCCCTCGCCGCTATGGCTTTGCTGGCGCTGCGGTTCACTGTCTTCACCGCATTCAAACGATCGTTGATCAAAATCCGCGCCAACCGGCACCCGCCCGCAAACACCAAAGCCTGAGGAAAGGTCATGAACGTTCAGGACATCATCAACACCGTCTCCCAGAAATCCGGTCTCAACCAGGCTTTGACGGAAAAGATCGCCGGCACGATTTTCTCGGTGCTCGAACACGAGGCGGAAGGCACGACTCTGTCCAGCTTCTTCGCCAAGATCCCGGGAGCCGACGCCCTGGCCAAGCAATATGATGTCATGGCTCCCGGCGCAGCTTCCGGTGGTGGCCTCCTGTCCTCGCTGGAGGGCGCGCTCGGCGGCGCTCTCGGCGAAAAGACCGGCGCGCTGATCAACGGCGTCGCCATACTCAAGGCATCAGGCCTCACGCTGGCACAGATCAGCCAGGCCGGCACGATGCTGGTCCAGCAGGCCGAGGCAGCAGCCGGCCCGCAGCTGACCAGTGAGGTACTTGCATCGGTACCCGACCTGAAAGGGCATCTCGGGCTTTGAAGGAACTTCTCTATTTCGGCAGCGTATAGGCCATCACATAGTCGCCCGGCTTGGTACCGACCGAGCCGTGGCCGCCGGCAACGATGACGACCAACTGGCGCCCGTCGGCTATCGTGTAGGTCATCGGTGTCGACTGCCCGCCCGCCGGCAGCCGCGCCTGCCAGAGCTGTTTGCCGGTCGTCAGGTCATAAGCGCGCACATAGTCATCGACCGCCGCACCGAGGAAGGCGATGCCGCCGGCAGTGATCATCGGCCCGCCAATGCCGGGCACGCCGACCTTGAACGGCAGCGGCAATGGCGTCATGTCGTAGACGGTGCCATTGCGATGCTTGTAGACGATCTTGCCGGTCCGAAGGTCGGCACCCGCCACATAGCCCCAGGGCGGCGCCTGGCAGGGAATGCCGAGCGGCGACAGGAACGGCTTCAATATCACTGCGTAAGGCGCACCGTCATTGCGATTCAGGCCTTGTTCGCTGCCCTTGGTGTCGCCGGGCGGCGGCACGTCGGCGCGCGGCACCAGCTTGGAGATGAACGCCAGGTACGTCGGCATGCCGAACATCACCTGCCGGACCGGATCGACTGCCACGCCGCCCCAGTTGAAGGTGCCGAAATTGCCGGGGTAGATCAGCGAGCCCTGCAGCGACGGCGGCGTGTAGCGGCCCTCATAGCGCAACTTCCGAAGCTCGATCCGGCAGGCCAGCTGGTCGAACATGGTAATGCCCCACATGTCGGCGCCGGTCAGCGGTTTCGGACTGAAGCTGAGATCCGAGAGCGGCTGCGTCGGCGAGGTATGGTCGCCCTCGATCGCGCCGCCCGGCGCCGGTACTTCCTTGACCGGAACGATCGGCTCGCCACTGCGCCGGTCGAGAACATAGAGGTCGCCCTGCTTGGTCGGCCCGACCAGCGCCGGCACCATGCCACTTTCCGTGGTGATGTCGACCAGCGTCGGCTGCGCCGGCACGTCCATGTCCCAGAGATCGTGGTGCACGGTCTGCCGCACCCAGCGCAATTGTCCGCTGTTGAGATCGAGCGCGGTGATCGACGAGGAGAATTTCTCGTCATTGGCGCTGCGCCCGGCGCCGAGCTGGTCCGGCGTCTTGTTGCCGAGCGGCACATAAAGCAGCCCGAGCTTCTCGTCGACGCTCGCCGTCGACCACATGTTGGGTGAGTTGTTGGTGTAGGTCTGGTCCGGCGGCAGCGGCATCGTCTGGTCCGGATTGCCGGAATCCCAATTCCACAACAGCGCGCCGGTGTCGGCATCGTAGGCACGGATGACCCCGGACGGCTCCTGCGTCGAATAATTGTCGTTGACCGCGCCGCCGACGATGATCTTGTTGGCGACGATCAGCGGCGCCGAGGTCGAATAATAATAGCCCGGCTTCGGATATGGCATGTTGGCGAGCAGGTTCAGCGTGCCGCCTTCGGCGAAAGTCGGGCAGACCTGGCCATTCGCCGCATCGAGCGCGATCAGCCGGGCGTCGGATGTCGGCAGGTAGATGCGTGTGGCGCAGGGCTGGCCAGCGGCGACCTTGGCATCGGCATAATAGGACACGCCGCGGCAGGTCTGGTGCTGGCGGTCCTTGTTGAGCTTGACCTGCGGATCGAAGCGCCATTTCTCCTTACCGCTCGCGGCATCGATGGCGATGGCGAAATTATGCGGCGTGCAGATGTAGAGCGTGTCGCCGATTTTTAGCGGCGTCACCTGATAGGTCGTCTCGCCGATGTCGTCGGGCCCTTTCACGTCGCCGGTGCGATAGGTCCAGGCCGGCTGCAGATTGGCAACGTTTTCGGCGGTGATCTGGTCGAGCGGCGAATAGCGCTGGCCATATTGCGTGCGACCGTAATAGTGCCATTCGCCAGCCGGCACGTTGCCGCCGAGATCGGCCGTCGGCGTCACCTTGTCGGTGTTGAGTTCACCCGCAATATCCTTTGGATCGGTCGTCATCGAATAGCCGGCGACCGCAAGCGAGGCCAGCACGGCGAGGATCAGCGGCGCGCGTCCGTCGGGACCGGTAAGCCCGCGCCGCGCCCATGGCGTCAACAGCCATAGCGCGACAAGCACGATGATGCCGCCGCGCGGGCCGAGCTCCCACCAGTCGAAGCCGATCTCCCAGACCGCCCAGGCGAGCGTGCCGAGCACGATCGCCGCGTAGAGCCACAGCGCCGTGGATCTGCGCCTGTAGAGCAGCCAGGCCGCGACAAGGAAAGCTAGACCGACGATGACGTAATACCAGCTGCCCCCCAGCGTCACGAGCCAGATGCCGCCGCCGCCAACCGCCAGGCCGATGAGGAAAAGGATCAGGGAGGTGATGACCACAGCCAAGACGGTGCTCCTTCGACTGGTGCGCTCCGCGACGCGTCCATGGGCAACCCCGCATTGCGTTCCTGCCCCCACGCAACTTTCTCCGGCCCGCCTCCCCTGTCAAGCAAGCTCGGCGTTTTACGGCGCCGGCCCATCGCAAGCCAGGCGTTTTGGTTAGCGGACCCATTCAGATTGTGAGTCTACCGACTGGGCAGAGAACAAAACGGAGACACTTCTGGCCTTTCGCTGCCGAATCACTACATTCGGGGGGAGATGTCCGGCTTTTCGGAAGACATGCCGTTTTTTGACGAACCGAACGCGCGGCCCGTGGCCCCGTCGGGCATTGCCGCGCGCGCCATGGCTGCCCGCAGCGGCCACAACAATGCGCCCGATTATCTCAACGGCCTCAACCCCGAGCAGCGGCTGGCGGTGGAAACCACCGAAGGCCCGGTGCTGGTGCTGGCCGGCGCCGGCACCGGCAAAACGCGCGTCCTGACCACCCGCATCGCCCACATCCTTGCCACCGGCAAGGCTTTCCCCTCGCAGATCCTCGCCGTCACCTTCACCAACAAGGCGGCGCGCGAGATGAAGCAGCGCATCGGCCTGTTGATCGGCGAAGGCAATGTCGAGGGCATGCCGTGGCTCGGCACCTTCCACTCGATTGGAGTGAAGCTGCTGCGCAGACATGCCGAGCTGGCCGGGCTCAAATCCGACTTCACCATTCTCGACACGGACGACGTGGTGCGCCTGATCAAGCAGCTTATCCAGGCCGAAGGGCTGGACGACAAGCGCTGGCCGGCCAAGCAGTTCGCCCAGATGATCGACGGCTGGAAGAACAAGGGCCTCGGTCCCGCCGACATCCCCGAGGGCGATGCCCGTGCCTTCGCCAACGGCAAGGGCCGCGAGCTCTACAAGGCCTATCAGGAGCGGCTGAAAACGCTGAACGCTTGCGACTTCGGCGATCTCCTGTGCCATCCGATCCGCATCTTCCGCGCCAATCCGGACGTGCTGAAGGAATACCACAAGCGCTTCCGCTACATCCTCGTCGACGAATATCAGGACACCAACACCGCCCAGTACATGTGGCTGCGGCTCTTGGCGCAGCGGCCGCAATCCTCCCCCCTTGAGGGGGAGGTGCCCGCGAAGCGGGCGGAGGGGGTTGCCGCAGAAGGCACCGCTAGAGCGTCGAGCACTGCCGCCGGTAGGTCGAGCACTGCCGCACGGACCCCACCCGACCGGGCTTCGCCCGGCCACCCTCCCCTCAAGGGGGAGGGAAGCCCGCGCCTGTCCACCGTAAATATCTGCTGCGTCGGCGACGACGATCAGTCCATCTATGGCTGGCGCGGCGCCGAGGTCGACAACATCCTGCGCTTCGACAAGGATTTCCCCGGCGCCACCATCATAAGGCTGGAGCGCAACTATCGCTCGACCGCGCACATCCTCGGCACCGCCTCCCACCTCATCGCCCACAATGAGGGCCGCTTCGGCAAGACGCTGTTTACCGAAAAGATCGCCGAGGACGACGAGAAGGTGCATGTCCATGCCGCCTGGGATTCCGAAGAGGAGGCCCGCGCCGTCGGCGAGACCATCGAGGCCTATCAGCGCCAGAAGCACAATCTCAACGAGATGGCGATTCTCGTCCGCGCCTCCTTCCAGATGCGCGAATTCGAGGACCGCTTCGTCACGCTCGGCCTCAATTACCGCGTCATCGGCGGCCCGCGCTTTTATGAGCGGCTCGAAATCCGCGATGCGCTGGCCTTCTTCCGCGTCGTCGCCAACAGCGGCGACGACCTCGCCTTCGAGCGCATCGTCAACGTGCCGAAGCGCGGCCTTGGCGAGGCCACCATCCGCCAGATCCACGACACCGCACGGGCGCTGCGCATCCCGATGCTGGAGGCGGCGGCAAAACTTGCCGAAAGCGACGAGCTGAAGCCGAAGCCGCGCGCCGCACTGCGCGAGGTATCGGCCAATTTCGAGCGCTGGCAGAAGGCGCTGGAAACCACGCCGCACACCGAGCTCGCCGAGACCATTCTCGAGGAGAGCGGCTACACCGATATGTGGAAGAACGACCGCTCGCTGGAAGCGCCAGGCCGGCTGGAGAACCTCAAGGAGTTGATCCGCTCCATGGAGGAGTACGAATCGCTGCGCTCTTTCCTCGAACATGTCGCACTCGTCATGGACGCCGAGCAGAACGCCGAGCTCGACGCCGTCAACATCATGACGCTGCATTCGGCCAAGGGCCTCGAATTCGAAACCGTGTTCCTGCCCGGCTGGGAGGAAGGCCTGTTCCCGCACCAACGCTCGCTCGACGAGGGCGGCCGCTCCGGGCTCGAGGAGGAGCGCCGGCTTGCCTATGTCGGCCTGACCCGCGCCAAGAAGAACCTGCACATCTGGTTCGTCTCCAATCGGCGCATCCACGGCCTCTGGCAATCGACCATCCCGTCGCGCTTCCTCGACGAGCTGCCGGAAGCCCATGTCGAAGTTTCCGAGAGCGGCAACAGCTACGGCGGTTACGGCAATTCCTATGGCGGCGGCTCGTTCGCCTCCGGTCGCGGCGGCCAAGGGGCAGCCAGGCAGAACCCCTATGGGGCGTCGCGCTTCGACAACATTGGCGGCAATTCCGGCGCCGAGAAATCCGGCGCTTTCTCCAGCACCTATGCGACGCCGGGCTGGCAGCGCGCCCAAGCGAACCGCACCGAGGCCACCGACCGCAATTGGGGCACGCGCTCCGGTCACCAGGTCGAGCGCATCGGCTATGGCGAGACCGACTCCGGCTACGGCGCCGGCCGCAGCTCGGTCAAGGGCCGCACCATCGACGGCGAGCTGGTCGCCAAATCCGTCGCCGACACGCCGTCCCCCTTCAGCGTCGGCGACCGCGTCTTCCACCAGAAATTCGGCAACGGCAACATCTCGGCCATCGAAGGCAACAAGCTGACAATCGACTTCGACAAGGCCGGTCAGAAGCGTGTGCTGGGCGGGTTTGTGACGGGGGTTTGAGGTCGCCCTTCACCGATACCGCGCCTGGTTCCACTTGTGGCCGAGCAGCGACAGGATGATGATCAGCCCGTTGAAGAACTGGACGTAAAAGCCGCTCAGGCCTGCCGCGACGACGCCTGTCTGGATGAAGGAGACCGTGACCGCGCCGATCGCACCGCCGACGACGGTGCCGATGCCGCCCCAGGTCGGAGTGCCGCCGACGAACACCGATGCCAGCACCGGCAGCAGGTATCCGTCGCCCGCCGTCGGCCACCAGGTGAAGTTGATCATCACCGAAAACGTGCCGGCGATCGCAGCCCCGATGCCGACGAAGACGAACACTTTTACCCGCACGCGCTTGACGTCGATACCCATCTGCTGGGCGCTGTCGGGATTGTCGCCGACCACCTTGACCTGCGCGCCGAAGCGATGGCGGTTGTAGAGCAGCGCCGACAGCACGACGAAGCCGATGGCCCAGAAGATCTGCACCGGAATGCCGTAAAGCTGGCTGGAGAAGATCTTGTAGGCCCAGCTGTCGGCAAGGCCGGTCAGCGCCGTCGACCTGCCCTCGTTGATGATCTGGATCAGGCCGCGCAGCAGGAAACTCATGCCGAGCGTGGCGATCAGCGACGACAGCCCGCCATAGACGACCAGTGAGCCGACCAGGAAGCCGAGCAGCATGCCGGTTATCATTGCGGCGGCGATGCCGAGGAACGGGTCGTAGCCGGCCTGCACGACCAGCGCAAACACCCAGGAGGCAAAGCCCATCGTCGCCGGAAACGACAGGTCGATCTCGCCGCAAGTGACGACGAAGACCAGCGGCACCACCACGAACAGCGCCACCGGCAGCGTGGTCAGCACGGAACTGTAGAGATACCAGGTGGTGAACACGATCGGGTTGGCGATCATGAACACCGCCATCATGACGATGAACACGGCAAGCGTGCCGAGCGCGGCGCGGTTGTCGAGGATGAACCCGCGCAGCCAGTTGTCGGACGGGTGTCTCCACTCTTTCCCGGCGGTTTCGCCATGCGTGCCGCCGAGGGGGCTCTGCAGATCGGGTTCCATGGTCTTGCTCATCGTGCCGCCCTCCCCGCATCGCCCGCGTCGTGCAACCCCGGCAATCCGCTGGGGTGGGCGACGTCTTCCATGAAATTGATCAGATCCTCGGCCGATTTGACCTCGCTGCGGTCGGCGGTGAGCGCGACCTTGCCACGGTCCAGCACCACGAAGCGATCGGCGATATCGTAGACATGGTGGATGTTGTGGCCGATGAACAGGATCGAGCGCCCGCTCGCCCGCACCTGGCGCACGAAGTGGAAGACCTTGGCGGTCTCGGTCAGCGATAGCGCGGTCGTCGGTTCGTCGAGGACTATCAGCTCCGCCTTCTTATAGATGGCCCGCGCGATCGCCACGCCCTGGCGTTCGCCGCCCGAGAGCTGGCCGACGATCGACTGTGGCGTGAACACTTTCGAGGTGAAGCCGATCTCGCGCATCAGCCGGCTCGCCTCCGCGATCTCCTTGTTGACCTTCAGCCAGCCAAGCCAGCCGGTGAGCTCGCGGCCCATGAAGATATTGCGCACGATCGTCTGCTGCACGGCGAGCGCCCGGTCCTGGAACACGGTCTCGATGCCGGCGTCGCGCGAGCGCGCAGGGCTCCATCCGGTCACCGGCTTGCCGCGGACGAGAATCTCGCCGCTAGTCGGTTTGACCACGCCGGACAGGATCTTGATCAGCGTCGACTTGCCGGCGCCATTGTCGCCGATCAGGCCGACCACCTCGCCGCGATCGACGCTGAGATTGACCCCGCCCAGCGCATAGACCTGGCCATAGGACTTGCTGATGTCGCGCAGTTCGATGATGCGTTCGGCCATGGCGATCCTCGCTTGATTGTCGCGTGCCGGCCTTTTCGCCGGCGGTCCCGCCGGCCGGGCTCGATCCCGGCCGACGGCTTGGGAGGTCAGCGCAACGCCTGCTTGGCGAGCTCGGCGACGATCTCGTAATTCTGCGGCGTGACGAAGCCGGCGCCGGTGTCGACGTTCATCGGCGCAAGGCCGAGCACCACCTGCTGGCAGAGGCTGAGGATCGGCAGATAGCCTTGCAGGAACGGCTGCTGGTCGGCCGTCAGCTGCACCCAGCCGCCCTTGAAGCCCTCGACGATCTGCGGGCTGGTGTCGAAGCCGAAGTTGAAGATATCGCCCGGCTTCCTGCCCGCCGCCTGCATGTAAGTCGGGACGTTGCCCAGCATCTGCCCGCCGGGATAGCCAACCGCCTTGACGTCGGGATTGTTGAGCAGTGCCGCGGTGATCACCGGAAGGGCCAGATTTGGGTCGGAAGCCCATTCGCCGCTTGGCGGCGAGGAGAGCTGTATGACCTCGACGCCCGCTTCCTTGAGGGCAGCGACAGTGCCGCGCTCGCGCGCGCCGCGGCTCTCGTTCTCGAACGGGCCGATCATGATTGCCTTATCGCCGGCCTTGAGCCCGGCCAGCTTGACCGCCTCGGCGCCAAGCGCGCGGCCCTGCTGCTCCTGCTGGGCACCGACATAGCCGCCGCCGAACGCCGCCGTGACCGTCGGCACCGGCACGTTCTGGTACATCATCTTGATGCCGTCCTTGTGCGCCTGTTCGGCCAGCGGCATGATCGCGGCGTCGCCGGGGTGGCCCATCATGGCGATGCCTTGGGGCTTGACCGCGACAGCCTCGCGCAATTGCTGCACCATCTTCTCGACATCCCACTGGGAAAAGATGTAGTCGACCTTCGGCCCGAGATCGGCCGCCGCCTGCTTCGCGCCATTATAGACGATCGTGCCGAAGGCATCGCCCTCGGCACCGCCGACGAAGAAACGGATATGGACATCCTTGCACCACTGGGCATCGAGCGCCTGCGCCGGCAAGGTCGAGAGTGCGGCGGCGAGCGCCATCGCGGCCGCCGCGACGGTCGAGCGCAGAACTGTCCTTCTCATCGTAATGCTCATGCACTTATCCTCCCTTTGTTCCCTCGCTAGCCGAGGGGTTTTGACGATCGCTTCGGCATTGCGCCGCAATCTTTCGCTGGCCGGCACCTCCCGCCGGCCGAAACTTCTCACACCGGGTTCGGCAGGTAGCTCGCGCCTCCCCGGCATTGTTGGAGATAATCCAGCGCACGCGCCTGGCCGGTGATCTCGAGATCGCCGCGATAGACCGGGTCGTGCCAGCCCTCGATGTCGATGGCGCCCTTGTAGCCGACCAGCCGCAGCTCGCTGATCACCCGCGTCCAGTCGCTATCGCCGAAGCCAGGGGTGCGCATCTGCACGAACGGCAGGCGGCCGAACACGCCATGTTCGCGGATCACGTCCCAGCGCACCGTCGCGTCCTTGCCGTGGACGTGGAAGATACGCTGCGCCCATTTGCGGATCTGCGGGATCGGATCGATCAGATAGACCAGCTGGTGGCAGGGCTCCCACTCCAGGCCGAGATTGTCGTCCGGCAATTCGTTGAACATCAGCTCCCAGGCGTCCGGATTGTGGGCGATGTTCCAGTCGCCGCTGGCCCAGTTGCCGTCCATCGCGCAGTTCTCGAAGGCGATGCGCACGCCCTTGTCGGCGGCCCGCTTTGCCAGCTTCCCCCAGACCTCGCGGAAGCGCGGCAGGCTGTCGGGCAGCGGCTTGCCTCGGATGCGACCGGTGAAGCCGCTGACCACATTGGTGCCGAACAGATGCGCGTTGTCGATGATCGTTTCCCACGCCTCGAGCACGCCGCGATCGATCTCGCCGCTCTCCAGCGGATTGCCGAACACGCCGATCGACGAGACGATGACATCGGCATCGCCGATCGCCTCGCGGATCTCGCCCGCCAGCCGCGGAATGTCCTTGCCGCCCAGCGTCTGCCAGAAGAACGGCTGGATGCTCTCGAATCCGAGCGGCAGGATCTGCCTGACATAGGCGGCCGGGTCGTCGAGGTTGGCGCGCACCATGGTGCCGATCCTGATGTCGAGCAGCGGGTTTGGCATCATGATCCTTCCTGTGAGGCGATAGCGACCCGGCGCCCGGTTTCGGCGCTCTCGATCGCAGCGAAAACCATGGACAGGCTCTTGATGTTGTCGGCGCCGCGCGTCTCCGGCGCGGTGCCGGTCTCGGCGGCGCGGACGAAATCCTGGATGATGCCGAGATGGCCGCCGACGCGATCTGCCGGGTCGAGCGGCGGCACGGCTATCGGTTCGGTGCGGTCGAACAGGCCTTCACGGACCGGCCGCACGACTTCCGCCTTCAACCCGTCCGCGCCGTCCCAGACAATGCTGCCGCGCTCGGCGACGATCCGCCATGTACTGTCCCAGCTGGTACGGAAGCCGGCCGCGCACCAGCTGCCGGCATAGGTGAACAGCTTGCCGCCGCCGAGGTCGAAGCTTGCGGTTGCCGACGACCCTTGCCGATACCAGGAGTTGGCCGGCTCCCACTCCTGGCAATAGACGCCGGCCGGTTCGCCGGCCACCATGTAGCGGGCTGCATCGAATGTGTGGATCGCCATATCGAGCAGCAGCACATGGCGCATCTCTTCGCGAAAACCGCCGAAATGCGGCGCAACGAAGAAATCGGCGTGGATGCTGGTTGGCGCACCAATGGCGCCGGAATCGAGAAAGCGCCGGATGCGCCTGACGTTGGCGACATAGCGGCGGTTCTGCACGACGGCATGGATGCGGCCGGCGCTGCGGGCCGCCTCGACAATGGCACGCGCATTGTCCGGGCTGTCGGCCAGCGGCTTTTCGGTCAAGAGATGGCAATGGTGGGCAAAGGCGGAAAGCGCGACCTCGCGGCGGGCGGCGGGAACCACCACGTCGAACACCGCGTCGGGCCTGGTCTGGTCGAGCACGGCGTCGAGGTCGGTTCCGATGACGGCGCCGGAAAGCTCGTATTCGCGCGCCCTTGCCCGCGCCCTTTCGGCGTCGAGATCAACCAGGCCGACAATGGCGAGCCCGTCGATCTGCTTGGCTGCATCGAGCCAGGCTTTGCTCATCGCGCCGCAGCCGACCAGGACGACATTGATCATCCAGCACTCCTCCCTCTCGGCCCCTCCAGACCGATCGTCACGGCGTTCACGGCAGGGCCGCAAACGTTCTTCCGTAAACGTTTACGAGAACACACCCGATGGCGTAGAATGTCAATTGGCCGATAGCGAAAAACGTGATGCCGGCTTGGCCTGAAGAGCGGCCGGTGCTAGCCAAGCAAGGGGGAGAACTGTCCTTTGGCGTCCAGTATTCACGACCTTGCACGTCACCTGAACATTTCGATCGGCACGGTGTCGCGCGCACTCAACGGCCGCGCCGACGTCAATGCCGACACACGCCAGCGCGTGCTCGATGCGGCCAAGAAGCTGAATTATTCGCCGAACCAGTCCGGCCGCAGCCTGCGGCGCGGCGCCACCCATTCGATCGCCTTCATGCTGCAGCCTCATCCGGGCGACCAGGAATATGGCGAGCCGTTCTTCATTCCGTTCCTGACCGGGTTGCAGGCCAAGCTCGCCGAAAGCGCACTCGACCTGATCGTGGTGATGGGCGCGCCGGGCGACTATCAGCAGGAGCGCCTGCGCCGTGTCGTCGAGACGCGGCGGGCCGATGCCGTGGTGCTGGCCTGGACGCGGCGCGAGGACGAGCGCATCGACTATCTGACCCAGGCCGGTTTCCCGTTCGCGACGCTCGGCCGCAGCCGCTCCGGCGGCGATTCCTATCCCTCGCTCGACCTCGATTTCGAAAAAGCCGGGGCTGACGCGGTCGATCGTCTCGTCGCGCGCGGTCACCGCCGCATCGCCGCCATCCGCCCGTCGCTCGACCTCAATTTCGGCTATCTGTTCCTCGCCGGCTATCGCAAGGCGTTGCGGCGGCACGGCATCGAATTCGACCTCGAGTTGATCGCCGACGGCTTCATCAACGAGGCCGGCGGCTACGCGGTGACGCCGAAGGTCATGCACTCCAAGGACCCGCCGACGGCCATCATCTTCAACAACGACGCGATGGCGCTTGGCGGCTGCAAGGCTCTGGCCGAGGCGGGCATCAGGCCCGGCCACGACGTTGCGGTGATCGTCATCGTCGACACGCCGCTCTGCCGCTATTTTTCGCCGGCGCTGACCGGCTTCCGCCCGGCGCTTGAGCCGATGGGCGAGCGGTTGGCCGAAATGCTGCTGGCATCGATCCCGGCTTACGCCGGCGCCGAAGGCGCACGCATCATCCGTGAAGTCTGGCCGCTGGAACTGATCGCGCGCGACAGCGATTGAATCGCGGCGGTCACTGAGCAGGCTCAGATTGATCAAGACCCCCGCGCCCGCGCTCTGGCGTTGCGACCAGCGAGGCAGCGGCGGCATTGGCGGCGGCAAGTGCCGCCTCGACGGGCTGCCCACGCGCAAGCCCAGCCGCGAAGGCCCCAACGAATTCATCGCCGGCACCGTGGGTGCTGATGACCTTCACCGGCATCGCAGGCAGTGCGAACGCCTGGCCGCCACGGTCGCGATAGGCAACGCCCTCGCCGCCTGCCGTGACGATCGCGGCCGGATAGGAACCGACGAGCATACCGGCCGCCTTCGCAGCCCCCTCGAGCGTGTCGACGACCGCAACGCCGGCCAGGAATTCCGCCTCGATGGCATTGACGATGACGATATCGGTGAGTGCGACCAGTTCGGCTGACAGCTTTCGCGCGGGTGCCGCGTTGAGGACGACGCAGCCGCAATGCGCCTTCACCGCCCGCGCCGCGGCAATGTTGGCGCCTTCCGGTACCTCGTTTTGCAGCAGCAGAACCGCCGTTTGCGCGATCAGCTCGGCCGCCTCAGTAATGTCCTTTTCGCCGAGAGTGAGATTGCTGCCCGAGACGATTACCGCGCCATAGTCGCCGCTGTCGTCGAAGATCGCTACGCTCATGCCCGAGCCGGCGCCCGCAGCCACTCCCACGAAGCGCTGGTCGACGCCGTTGCGATCGAGATTGTCGAGAAGCGCGCGGCCGAAATCATCGTCGCCGACAGCGCCGATCATTGCCGCACGCACGCCGGCCCGCGCTGCCGACACCGCCTGGTTGCCGCCCTTGCCGCCGCATTTTGGATGCCAGGCATGGCCGGTGACCGTTTCGCCCTTGCGTGGGCGATCGGGGGCTTCGACCATGATATCGTAATGCAGACTGCCGAATACGGTCACCAGCGGCGGGGAAGCCGTCATGTGCCCTTATCTTTCCGTTTCGACGTCACCGCAGACATGGTGCGGCCGAGATTGCGCTCCGCCGCCTGGTAGTCGCGTTGCGCGACCGCCACGAACAGCGCGTCGAGGATGTTGAGCTGGGCAATGCGCGCCGCTGCGTTCTCACCCATCAACGGCGAGCCTTGCGCGGTCGAGCAGAGCACGATGTCGGCGACGGCTGCCAATGGCGAGTTGTCATAGTTGGTGATGGCCAGCGTGCGCGCGCCGCTTTTGCGCGCAAGCTGGATGGCGTCGATGACGGCGCTGGTATTGCCGGAATGCGAAAAGCCGACGGCGATGTCGTCGGCGCCGAGCAGCGAGGCGGACATTAGCATCATGTGCGAATCGTCGTAGACAGAGGTGCGGATGCCGATGCGCAGGAATTTGTGCGAAACGTCGCGTGCGATCTGCGCCGAGCCGCCGACGCCGTAGAAATCGCGATTCCTGGCGCGGTAAAGCAGATCGGCGGCACGGTCGAAATCGTCCATGTCGAGGATGGCCAGCGTCTCCTCCAGCGCCTGGATGGAGGTGCGGAACACCTTCTGCACGATCTCGGCCGAACTGTCGTCCACCGACAGCTCCTGATGCATCTCGGCGGTCGGCAGGCGGCTGTATTCATAGACCGCCGTGCGAAAGTCGCGATAGCCGGAAAAACCCAGCTTCTTGGCGATCTTGACCACCATCGCCTCCGAGACACCGGCCTCCTCGGCGATCTGCTTGAGCGGTATGGTCTCGTCGAAGCCGCGCCGTCCGAAGACCGTTTCAACCACCTTCGCCTCGAGCGGCGTCAGATGCGGCATCATCATGCGAATGCGCGGTCCTACTGCTTTCAGGTCCAGCCCGGTCAAGGTCATCCACGTCCCCTCGTCACGCGATCGATAAGCATCGCGGCGAGGATTATAAGGCCAGTTGCCAGGAGCTGATAGAAGGACTGCACGTTCATCAGCGTCAGGCCGTTGCGCATGCTGCCAAGAATGACGGCACCCAGGATGGTGCCGACGACGCTGCCCTTGCCGCCCATCAGCGAGGCGCCGCCGATCGCCGCCGCTGCTATGGCGTCGAGCTCCCAGAGATTGCCCAGAATGGGTTCGGCCGCACCCAGCCGGCCGATCAGGATCTGCGCTGCAAGCGCTGCCAGCAGGCCCGAGATCATATAGGCGGCGATCTTGGTGCGGGCGATCGGCACGCCGGCTATGTAGGCCGCCTCCTCATTGCCGCCGACGGCGAGCAGATATTCGCCGAACGGCGTCTTCTTGAGGATGATCCAGGCAATCAGCGCGACCACCGCCACGATGATGACCGCCAACGGCAATCCGAACAGCGAGCCGTTGAAGATGGCACGGAAGCCGGCAGGCAGGCCGAGCACCGGATTGCCGCCGGTATAGATCAGCGCCAGCGCCCGGTAGGTGCTGAGCGTTCCCAGCGTGACGATGAAGGGCTGCAGCCCGACATAGGCGACCAGCACGCCGTTGAGCAGTCCGCAGGCAAGGCCGATGGCGAAGCCAGCGGCGATGGCCAGCGGAAACGGCACACCGGCAACCAGCATCGAGGCCGAGATGACCGCCGAAAGGGCTGCCGTCGGCCCGACGGACAGGTCGATGCCGCCCGAGATGATGACCAGCGTCATGCCCAACGCCAGGCAGGCATTGATGCTCGATTGCTGCAGGATGTTGATCAGGTTACGCTCGGCAAAAAAGCCGGGGACCAGCGCCCCGAAGACGGCAAGGATCACCACCAGGCCGATCAGCGTGCCGGCGTCGCGCACGGAAAACCGGTGCAGGAAATCTGCCCTTGGGCGCGCTGCTGTGTGTTGGGTTATATCGGTCATCCGCTGGTCCTGTCCGTTATGCACCGGCCCGATGGCCTTGCGCCTTGCCGGCCTCAATCTCCGTTTGGGGTATGGCGTGCGCGGCGATCGCGTGTTCGCTGAGACTTGCGCGGCCCAGTTCGGCGGCGACCATGCCGTCGCGCATGACGAGCACGCGGTCGGCGAGCCGGATCACCTCAGGCAACTCGGACGAAACGACGATAACCGAATGGCCTTCGGCGGCGAGCTCCTCGATCAGGTGGTAGATCTCCGCCTTGGCGCCGACATCGATGCCGCGCGTCGGCTCGTCGAACAGAAGGATCCGCGTTCCCGCCGCCAGCCAGCGGCCGATGATCGCTTTCTGCTGGTTGCCGCCGCTGAACAGGCGGATCGGCCGATCGAGCAGGAACGGCCTGAGATTGACTCGCTTCATCTTCTCGGCTGCCACGCGCTTCAGCCGGCGATGGTCGATGAGGCCGCGCGGCGCGAACACGCCCATCGACGCCAGCGCCATGTTGCTGGAGATCGACCGCAACGGCACGATGCCTTCGCGCTTGCGCTCCTCGGGCACCAGGCCGATGCCGGCCGCGATCGCGTCGCGCGGACTGGAAAGTTTTATCGCCTTGCCGTCGATCTCCATTGTGCCTGATGAGGCCCGGTCGGCGCCGGCCAGCAGCCGCAGCAGCTCGGTGCGGCCGGACCCGACCAGGCCGGCAATGCCCAACACCTCGCCGCGATGCAGGTCGAACGAAACGTCACGGACCTTGGTTGCCGAGGCGAGGCCACGCACGCTCAGCCTGATCTCGGGGGAAGCATGCGAGCGGTGTTGTTCCTGGGCAAGCTCGCGGCCGACCATCATCGAAACGACGGCCTTTTCCGACACCTGCGCGAGATCGACGGTTTCGACCACAACGCCGTCGCGCATAACAGTGGCGCGCTCGCAGATGCCGAACACCTCGTCCAGCTTGTGCGAGACATAAACGACGGCGACACCGTCGCGTGCCAGACCGGCAATGACTTCCGCCAGCCGTTCGAACTCGCTCGGCGTGAGGCTCGACGTCGGCTCGTCCATCGCCACGATCCTGGCGCGGTCGAGCAGCGCCCGGGCGATCTCGACGATCTGCCGCTGCGCCACCTTCAGGCTGCCAAGCGGGGCTGCCGGATCGATGGTCGGGTCGATGGCGGCCAGGGCTTCCGCAGCGCGGCTTTCCTGCTCGCGCCGTGCGACGAAGACGCCGCCGCGCGTCAACGGATGGCCGAGAAACATGTTCTGGGCGACGCTGAGGCGTGGCACCTGCTGTAATTCCTGATGGATCATCGCCACGCCCGCGGCGCGTGCGGCGACCGGATTGTTCAGCGTCACCGGCTTGCCATCGATCAGCACGCTTCCCGCCGTCGGTCGGTAGACGCCTGACAGTATGCGCAGCAGCGTCGATTTGCCGGCGCCGTTTTCACCGAGCAGCCCATGGATTTCGCCGGCGCCGACCGAAAAGGACACATCGCTCAGCGCCCGCACGGCCGGAAACACCTTGGAAATGCCCTCGAATTGCAGCCGGGAGATGACTGACATTGCTTCGGTTCTCCAGGCAAGGTGCCGACCCAAGGCCGGCACCTGCCGGCCCTGCTCTACTGGCCCGCTGCCGCGTCCTCGAGCAGCGCCTTGCGCACGGCGTCGCCGGCGCCAGAGTAGCGGTCGGCATTGTCCTTGGTGATCAGCGCCTGCGGCGTGGCGACGACGCGCGGCAGCTTCTGCCCGGCCACCAGTCGCAGCGCCGATTCCAGCGCCACCTCGCCGGTCAGCACCGGGAACGAATCGACGGTGCCGGTCAGCTCGCCGGCGCGGATCGAGGCATAGGCGTCGGAGATGCCGTCGGTGCCGAAGACCGCAACCTTGTCCTGCAGCCCGGCAGCCTTGACCGCCTCGACGATGCCCAGCGCCATGCCGTCATTGTTGGCATAGAAGCCGATCAGATCGGGGTGCTGCTGCAGGATGTTGGTGGCCGCGTCGTAGGAGGTCTGACGATCCCAGTTGCCGGGGACGCTGGCCACGACCTCGAACTTGCCGGCTTCGGTGATGGTGGTCTTGAAGCCGTCGGTGCGCTGGACGGCGGCGTAGACGCCGGCCTGGCCTTCGACGATGGCGACCTTGCCGCCATCCGGCCGGTTCTTGATGAACCATTTGGCGACGCGCACGCCGTTGTCGCGCTGGACATTGCCGACATAGTGCTCAGCCTGCGGGATGACCGCGTCGTTGACGTTGACCACCGGCACATTGGCTGCCTTGGCCTGTTCCATGATCGGCTGCAGGTTGGAGTCGGTCTGCGGCGAAACGAGCAGCACGTTGTAGCCTTGCGTGACCAGGCCTTCGGCGATGGTGAGCTGGCCGAGCTGGTCGCCCTCGCTCTGCGCCGCCTGGTAGACCACGGGCACGCCGGTGCGGTCGCCGAACGACTTGTAGCCCTCTCCCAGCGAGCGCCAGTATTCGTTGGTCAGCGTCTTGGAGACCGCACCCGCCTTGGTGCCCTCGGGCAGCTTGGGGAAGGCCCCGAACTTGGCCTCGAGCTGCGACCAGTCGATGCGATCCTTCTCGGTGTCGGAATTGAGCGGCGCGAGGTCCGCGGAAAACGACGAGCCTATAGACAGCGCCATCAGGGCAGCGGTGGCGGTGGCAAGCAGAAATTTCATGGTCTTTCCTCCCTGGTTGAAAACGGTGATGGCGCCGGAGCTTCAGCTGTCCGGGCCGAGCATGGCTTCCTGGATAATGGCTTGCGACGCGATCGCGTCCTGACGGTCGACGGCGGCTAACATGCGGTTGTCCCCGTCCAGCCGATCGACGACGCGCAGCATGCGCTTGACAGTCGCGATGTTGACTTCGCATTCGTGGATCGGGTCGAGCCCGGTCATATCGGGAAACGTGTCGAAGTAGATGGCGCCGGCGTAGCCGTCGCGGCCGATCTGCCTGAGCAGCTCGATCGTCTGCAGCGTATGCACGGCACCGACCATCAAGCCGTCGTCGCGCTTGGCGTAGCCATCGTTGAGGTGCACGCCGAGCAGCTTGCTGTGGCGTGCCACGAGGGCGGCGGCGAAAGCCGGCTGCTCGTCGGCATAGAGCACATGGGCGAAATCGAGCGTCACGCCGAGATTGGGCAGGCCGATCTCGCGGATCGCCAGCAATGTCGTCGCCGCATCCGGCATCAGGCTGTAGGAGCGCGGCTCGTTGGGTTTGTATTCAAGGCTGATTTGGCAGCCCGGATCATGCGCCGCAACTTCACGAATGCCATCGATTTCGTGTTGCCAGAGCGCTGCGTAGTCCGCCTGGAAGGCATAGTCGAAGCCATCCTGCCCGAGCCACAAGGTCATCAGGCTGGCGCCGGCCTCGCGCGCGGCGTCGATCCCGGCCTTGGTCAGGTCGATGGCCTCGCGGCGAACGGAAGGATCCGGGTTGGTGAAGGCGCCGAGCTTGAAGGCCGGGTTGGAGTAGTAGCGCATGGCGAAACCATTGATGGAAAGCCCGATATCGCCGAGTTTGCGCGCTATTTCCGCAGGCTTTTCATCGACATGGTCGGGGAAGTTGAGGTCGAGATCGGTCAACTCCGCAACCTTCGCCGCACGTGCCGCCATTTGCAGCATGGACGGTTTGCCGACAAGATCGGGCCACTCGGCCTGTGGCCGCGAGGCAAAGGAATTGAGGCGGGTGGCGAAACGATAGGCTGTCATCGGGGACCTTTCATTGTCATAACTTTACATTAGAACTATTATTTGTAAAGTTGTTAATTGCTCGCTCGGCGACGACGAATTCGCCATACCCAGGCCAGTTGCGACCACGAGGGACAAGCAAGCCCGGCACTGTCACGCAAGTATCATGTTCGCGTCCTAGATCGCTTCTCCGAAGGCTTTCGCGGCATCCTCGATGCGACGCGGCGCTTTTTCGGGCCCCGGCAGCTTTGTCACAAAGAGGATTTCCATGAAAAACCTGCACCGAACCGCGTCCCTCGCCGTCGCGCTGGCGATGTTCACCGCCTTGACTCCGGCCTTGGCAGAAAATGCCGCGACCGTCGGCGGCGTCAGCTTCGTCAACAAAGGCTTGGTCGGTGTCGGCCGCATCCCGGCCAGCCAGAAGGACAAGTTCGGCGAGACGTTTGGCTCCGGCTCAGGGATGTCGATCGATGCTGCCGGCTGGACGCATGGCGCCGACGGCTACAAGGGCTCGTTGTGGCTGTTGCCGGATCGCGGCTACAATGTCGTCGGTACTACCGACTACCGGCCGCGCCTCAACACGATTGCCATCGAGTTCGCCCCGATCGCGCCGGGTGCAGTGCCAGCCGCCGGCCAGGAACAGTCGGGCCTCAGGGCGACGCTTGCCGACACCATGCTTTTGACCGACGACAAGGGCGCCGACGCAACCGGGCTCGATCCGCTCAACGGCGTGCGTGCCGCGACCGACGACATGCCGATCCTGCCCGAAGCCAACGGCAAGCTCGCGCTCGATAACGAAGCGATCGCACGGCTGCCCGACGGCACGATGTTCATCTCGGACGAATACGGTCCGAACATCTACCGCTTCTCCGCCGATGGGCGTCTGATGTCGGCAACGCAGCCGCCGGCGGCGCTTGTCCCGATGCGTCACGGGACGCCAAACTTTGCTTCCAACAATCCGGGACCTGGCGCGGCAGACCCCGATCCGAAGGATCCCGAAACCGGCCGTCAGAACAACCAGGGCCTCGAAGGCATGGCGCTGACGCCGGACGGCAAGTTCCTGATTGCCGTGCTGCAGTCGGCACCCAGACAAGATGGCGGCGATTCCGCCTCGACGCGCCAGAACACGCGCGCGCTGGTCTACGATGCCTCGGATCCCGGCCAGCTCAAGCTCGCGCATGAATATGTCGTGCCGCTGCCGGTGTTCACCGATGCCAAGGGCAAAACCAAGATCGCCGCGCAGAGTGAAATCGTGGCGCTGTCGGACAAGACCTTCCTGATGCTGGCGCGCGACAGCGGCAACGGCCAGGGGCTGAAGGGCGACACCTCGCTCCATCGCGAGATCAGCGTCGTCGATGTGTCGGCGGCAACCGATATCGCCGGCACAGAGTTCGACAAGGACAAGCCGCTGGCGCCCAAGGGTGAGCTCGATCCATCGGTGACGCCGGCCAAGCTGACGCCGTTCATCGACATCAACGACAAGAGCGAGCTCGGCCGCTTCGGGTTGCACAATGGCGCGCCCAACGACCGCAACAACCTTTCGGAGAAATGGGAGGCGATGTCGGTGGTGAGCGTCCTCGATCCGAAGCTGCCCGACGACTATTTCCTGTTCGTCGCCAATGACAATGACTTCCTCACGCAGGACGGCTTCCAGGTCGGCGCGGCCTACAAGGCCGAGGATGGCGCCGATGTCGACACCATGTTCCTGGTCTATCAGGTCACGCTCCCAGGCCTCGCCAAGAAGTAGCGGCACCCATACAGGCGGAGGCGCCGAGCGCGTCCGCCTGAGCTGGCGCGATTGAGCGGTCGTGCCCCTTCAGTTGCGGCTCGCCCGCGCAAGGACGGTGTCCTAAGCATCGCAAAACCTGCGACTGACGATCCAGTCGAAGGCACTTACCTCAACATCTCCGCGTCCCTTGGCACGCCTGCATCGATCGGCTCGGCCGTCCTGTTTGACACGGCGGCGATCTTCCCGGCGGCCGACAGGTTCGGGCGCACGAAGACCGGCACGACGCCATCGACGCGGCTGTAGAGGTCGATAATGTCCTGATTCATGAAGCGCACACAGCCGGAGGAAGCGTTCTTCCCAATGGAGTCCCACTCCGGCGTGCCGTGCAGCCTATACATCGTGTCCTTGCCGTCACGGAAGAGATACAGCGCGCGGGCACCAAGCGGGCTCTGCGGGCCGGGCGGCATGCCGTCCTTGTATTTCGCCAGTTCCGGCCGGCGTTGGATCATTTCCGGCGGCGGCGTCCAGACCGGCCACTTCTTCCTCGCCTGAACCACGGCGCTGCCGGTCCATCCGAAACCGGCCTTGCCGAGGCTGACGCCATAGCGAATTGCCTTGCCGCCGTCGCGCACCAGATAGAGGAAGTGCTCGGAAGTATCGACGACGATCGTGCCGGGTTTTTCTCCAGTCGGGTCGGCCACGATTTGACGCACGAATTTCGGATCGACCTTGGCTACCGGGATTGCCGGCAGTTGATAGCCCTCGTCGATGCGCGCGGCATACATGCTTGCGGCATCGCCGAGGGCCGGATCGCTTGGTGCCGCGGGCACCGGCGGCGCCGCCACGTCCGTCGTGGTGCACGACGAAAGAGCCACGGAGGCCGCGCCCAGAGCGGATGCACCAAGAAAGGCGCGCCGGTTCAGGCGCTCAAAAAACAACGGAATATCGGACATGAGCCCCCCGGCTTGCCCTGAGATCCAGGAAAATGCGGCCCCACGCGTGCGGGATCAATATACGATTCCGAAAGGTTTGAGAAATGCTTAGATCAAGGCACGCCAGGCGGAATTTACAGCGCCGCATCGACCTCTCTCGCTAAATCGGCAATCATTGCGGACTCAGACAAGCCTTCGCCGAGTTGCCTGCCATGGACGACAACATGCCCCCGCGCCGGCAGACCGGCGACCTCACCAGTGGGCCTATCCCGCGCACCCTTTTGCTGTTTGCCCTGCCGGTGCTCGGCTCCAATGTGCTGCAGTCGCTCAACGGCTCGATAAATGCCGTGTGGGTCGGCCGTTTCCTCGGTGAAGCGGCGCTGACCGCCACGTCCAATGCCAACCTCGTGCTGTTTCTCATCCTCGGCACCGTCTTCGGCATCGGCATGGCGGCGACCATCCTGGTCGCACAATCCGTCGGCGCTCGTGACCTGCCCGAAGCCCGGCGCATCGTCGGCACCAGCGCCACCTTCTTCTTCCTCGTCTCGGTGGTGTTCGCGGTCTGCGGCTGGATCTGGGTCGATGCGATCCTCGATGCGCTCGGCACGCCGGCCGATGCGTTGCCGCTGGCGCGCTCCTATCTGCGCATCATCTTCCTCGCCGTGCCGATGATGAACCTGCTGTCCTTCGTCATGACGGTGCTGCGCGGCGCCGGCGATTCGCGCACGCCTTTCCTGTTCATGGCGCTGGCCGTCGTGCTCGACGTCGTTTTGAACCCGTTGCTCATCCTCGGCATCGGCCCGTTCCCCGAACTCGGCATCGCCGGCTCGGCCGCGTCGACGCTGATCGGCCAGACGGTAAGCGTGGTTGCCATCCTGATCGTGCTTTATGCGCGCAAGCACCCGCTGCGGCTGGCCGGCGCCAATCTCGTTCTGCTGCGGCCGGACCCGGCGCTGCTGCGCATTGTCGTCTTCAAGGGCGTGCCGATGGGCCTGCAGATGATCGTCGTTTCGGCCGCGGCGCTGACGGTGATGGGCATGGTCAACTCGTACGGCTCGCAGGTCGCGGCTGCCTACGGCATAGCCGCACAGCTCTGGACCTATATCCAGATGCCGGCGCTCGCCATCGGCGCCGCGGTGTCGTCCATGGCGGCGCAAAATGTCGGCGCCAGGCGCTGGGACCGGATTGGACGCATCGCCGCCTCCGGCGTCGGCTTCAACCTTGTGCTCACCGGCATGCTCGTCGCGCTGCTGTTCGTATTCGATCGCGCGGTGCTCAGCCTCTTCCTTGGCAGCGACAGTGCAGCAATCGAGATCGCCACTCACATCAACAAGATCGCGTCGTGGTCCTTCATCCTGTTCGGCATCACCATCGTGCTCTTCGCCACCGTGCGTGCCACCGGCGCGGTGATGCCGCCGCTGATCATCCTGGTGATCTCGGTGCTGCTGGTGCGCACCAGCTTCGCCTATTTCTTCCGAAGCGTGATCGGCGAGGAAGCTCTGTGGTGGAGCTTTCCGGCTGGCTCTATAACCTCGCTCGTGCTGGCCGCGACCTATTACCGCTTCGGCCGCTGGCGCAGCCTGCACATGATCGAGAGCCGGCCGGCTGCCGGCGAACCGCCGGATACCGGCCTCGGCGTACCGCGCCAGCGCGCGCATCTTTCGCCCGAGACACCGAACGGCTGAAAGGTCGGCTCAGCGCGCGTATTTCGCGCCAAACCCGAGAGCGACCAGGGAAAAGACGACAATCATGCCGGCAAAGGCCAGGCTTGCCACGGTCGCACCTGCCACCGTCGACAGAACGCCGATGCCGATGACCGGCAGCGCCGCAAAAACAGCAGATGAAGAAGGCCGAGACGACTTCGGCGCGCCGGTCCGCCGGCGCGATCTCGTTCACCACTTGCAAGCCGCCGCGATAGCCGAGCGCTGCCGCCCCGCCGCACAAGGCGGTCCCGGCAATCATTATGGCCATCGAGGCGAAGACCTGCGCCGCAACGACCAGTGCGACGGTTGGGATCATCAGCGCAAGTGCCGCGAACATCGCGGCTCGGCTCGAAAGACGTGCCGTCGCTACAATGGTGGCGGCCGTCACGATTGCCAATTCAAAGAACAGAGCGCCGGCTTCGGCATGGTTGGTTACCTGCAGTTGCTGCGCCAAAATGCTCGGTGCGAGTGCTGCATAAAAGCCGACCAGCGCCATTGCGCCAAAGCCGGTCACCGCCGGCGCAACGAAACTTGCGCGGATGTCATCGGGCACGGAAAGCCGCGGTCGCATCGAAACGTCAGCCAGTTTCCCCGGCCGCGAAACGGTTTCCCGCGTGCGCCAGACCAGCAGGGTTACAGTCGCGAGCATCGCCAGGTAGACGACGAATGTCAGCCTGAGCGGCCAGGGCGCGTATTCGGCGAGCAACCCGGCCCCCAGCGCACCGAGGCCGAGGCCGAGAAAATTGGTGCTGGTGGCAATCGTCGCCGCCTGTGACTTGTCGTCGGTCGGGAGCAATTCGGCGAGCCAGGCGGTGCCGGTGCCCGCGCCAACGCCGATTCCCAGTCCGCTCAGAATTCGGGCGATATCGAGCCAGGCGACATTTTCGGCGAAGAGGAAAACCACCGCGCTGACGACGGCCACCGCCATCCCGGCCAATGCCATTGGACGGCGCCCGATGACATCGGACACACGCCCTAACATCAGAAGCGCTGCCAGATTGCCGATGACATAGACGGCGTAGACCAGCGTCAAAGTGATCTGCGAGAAGCCGAAGAGCTGCTTGTAGATGATGTAAAGCGGCGTCAGCGCCGTGCTGCCGGCGAAAAGAGCCGCAATCATGGCGGCCACGGCGGCCGCTGCAGCGCGGCCGCCGAGTTCGTGATCGCGCGTCATGACTTGAGCGTGAGCTGTCATTTTTTCGACCTTTTGCTGTTCGGGATCTGACATCCTAACGCCTTTTTCGCGTCAGCCGTTCCCCCTCCCCGGCTTGCTCCTGACAAGTTTGGCAGCTTTGCCGATGGCGCTGAGCGAGATCCTCTTTTAACTTCAGCGGATTGTCAGGGGAGATTCATGGGCAAGGGACGAGTCGAGGCATTCACCGATGGCGTGGTCGCCATCATCATCACCATCATGGTGCTGGAATTGAAGGTGCCGCATGGCGAGGATTTTTCCGCGCTGGCACCACTCTGGCCGATCTTCCTCAGCTATGTGCTGTCCTTCATCAATGTCGGCATCTACTGGAACAATTTGCACAACATGTTCCATACCGTGCAGCGGGTCGACGGCCGCGTGCTGTGGGCGAACCTCAACCTGCTGTTCTGGCTATCGCTGATGCCGGCGACGACAGCCTTCATGGGTGAGAACCATTTCGCGCCGGTGCCGGTTGCCGTCTATGGCGTCGACCTGGCGCTCTGCGCCATCGGCTTTAACATCCTCACCATGGCCCTGCATCGACTGCACGGCAATGAGACTCTCTTCGCCAGGGCGTTGGGCAATGACCTCAAGGGAAAGATCTCGCTGGTCCTCTATCTTTCCGCCATCGCGCTGACCTTCGTCAATCACTGGATCGGTGTCTCGATCTATGTCCTGGTGGCGATGATCTGGTTCGTGCCGGACAGGCGCTTCGAGCGGCTGATCGAGAAATAGGCCCCCTCTAGCCTCGCATTGCTTTCAGCTTTTCCGCTACCGAAGCGGCAAGGTCGGCGTAGCGCTCCTCCAGCCGCTCGGCCGCCTTGATCACTGAAAAATCATGGCCGAATTTTTCCAGCGCCATGCGCAGCTTTTCGACGAATTCGGCCTGTTTTTCGAGCGCCGAAAACAGCGTCATAACTTGCGCTTCGCTGATGTCGGGATTGGCGAGCATTTGTGGCACCTCGCGGCTCATCTGGTCGCCGGTGGCGGTCTGTTCTTTCAGGATCTCGATCCAGTCGGTCAATCGTCAGGTCTCCTTTTCGATATCAGCATGCGCAGCGCCCGCCGATGCGGTCAACCCGAAGATGCCGGCACCGGCTTGCGCGAGCCTCTTTCCGCGCTAAGTTCGCCGCGGCCAGAACAGGAGAAAATCATGACCACCGACGCCGAGATCCAGACCGCCCTGCCCGCACTTGCCTCCGGCAATGTCGCCGTCATCACCGGCGCGGCCAGCGGCATCGGCCTTGCCGCGGCCAAACGGCTGGCGGCGATGGGCATGAACATCGTGTTGGTCGATATTGGCGGCGCACGCCTCGATGAGGCCCGGCGCGCCGTCGCCGCCATCGCCGGCGACAGCGCCGTGATTGCCATTGCCACCGACGTTTCGAAAGCCGACGAACTCGACCGCCTCGCCGAAAGGACATCCGGCACTTTCGGCGACGTGTCGCTGCTGATGAACAATGCCGGCGTCGGCAACAACCCCGGCAAGCCCTGGGAGAACCATGACGCCTGGAAGCGACTGCTGGACATCAATTTCTGGGGTGTCGTGCATGGCGTAGAGGCGTTCGCGCCACGCATGCTGGCGGCGGGAAAGCCCGGCCTGATCGTCAACACCGGCTCCAAGCAAGGCATTACCACGCCGCCCGGCAACCTCGCCTACAACGTCTCCAAGGCTGGCGTGAAGACCTATACCGAGGGCCTTGCACACGCGCTGCGCAACGAGCCGGGCGCCAGTGTCGCGGCGCATCTGCTTATCCCCGGGTTCACTTTTACCGGCCTGACCGAAGGTGCGACCGAAAAGCCGGCCGGCGCCTGGACCGGCGAGCAGGTCATCGACTTCATGCTGGCCTCGCTACTACGTGGCGATTTCTACATCCTGTGCCCCGACAACGAGGCGACCCGGTCCATGGACGAAAAGCGCATGGCCTGGGCGATTGGCGACCTCATCGAGAACCGCCCTGCCCTGTCGCGCTGGCACCCGGACTACAAAGATGCTTTCGCGGCATTCATGACACGCACCGCATGATCCCGAACCGAAGATCACCGTAGCAAAGAATCGGATCCGATCTTCGCAGGTATGCGCCGGACCTTTATATCACGCCGCCGCGTGCTTCTTCGTGTTCCGCTTCTTCGCCATGGCTTTCTCGGCTGCCAACTCGGCAAGCTTCTGATCATGCCGCTTCGCTGCCTGTTCGCATTTCTTGCGGATCTCTTCGACCTCGGTCTCAGTCAGGTGTTCGATACCGATGAAGGTGTTCTGGGCTGTGCTGACCCGGATCAATTCGTCGAGCTTCGCCTGGATCGCAGCGCCATCGCGGTTCTGGGTGTTCTGGATGAGAAACACCATCAGGAAGGTGACGACCGTCGTGCCGGTGTTGATGACGAGCTGCCAGGTGTCCGAAAAGCCGAACATCGGCCCGCTTGCCGCCCAGACGACGATGATCAGGAAACAGACGGCAAACGTCGGCGGCAGGCCGGCAAAATGGGCGACGTTGTTGGCGATCCTGGTGAAAAGCTTCTCAATCATTCAAACTCCCTCAACAGCCGGGCGACGAACCCGGACGGAAGCCGAGTTCATTGTGTCTGCAGAAACAGTTGGCAGCCGCTCCTGGTTCCCTCGTGGCGGAAGGTCGCGGGTACATTGTTGGAGGAGCAGATCGCGCAGGCCGTCGGACCGCTTGCAGATACGCCCGAGTCAGGCGGCGCCGTTTTCCCAGCGGTCGAGGAAAGCCTCGATGGGCAAGGCCTGCATGTCGGGGACTGCCCTGGCCAGTTTCTCGAGCGGCCAGTCCCACCAGGCAAGACGTTCGATCCGGGCCGCAGTTCCCGCGCTGAAGCGCTGCCGCAATGGCCTGGCCGGAACGCCGGCGACGATTGCATAGGCCGGCAGGTCTCGCGTCACCACCGCATTGGCACCGACGATCGCGCCGTTGCCGATCACTATGCCAGGCATGATCACGGCGCCATGGCCGATCCAGACATCATGGCCGATGCTGACGGCTCTCGCCCGCCGCCGGTCGCGGAATGCCTGATCGACACCCAGCCAGCGGAAGTACTCGTTGGGCCGATAGCTGATTTTGTGCTGCGTCAGCCGCTCGACCGGATGCTCCAGCGCATTGATGCGGCTGTTGGCGGCGATCGAGCAGAATTTGCCGATCGTCGTATAGATCGCCTCGGCGTGGCGCTCGAAGTAGGAGAAGTCGCCGACCGTCACCTCGCGCAGGATGACCCGCTCGCCGATCGACGCGTGGCGTCCAAGCTTGCACGCCTTCAGCTCCGCCGTCGGATGGATGCGCGGCTCGGGATCTTTCAGGACAAGGTGTTCGGGACGGTCCATGCGCGCGCTTTACGCCCGCGCGGATAGTCTCGCAAGCCGAGTGCAGCGCCGCGCATCCGTTTGGACGCGCCGAGGACCCTGTAGCACCTTAAGTCTCTATTTCGGCTTGCCGCTGGTCCACACCACGTTCTGGCCGTAGAGCGGCACGGTCGTGACCGACATTTTTGCCGAGCCGTCCTGCACCTGGCGTGAATGCGACAGGTAGATCAGGGTCTCGTTGGCCTTGTCGTAGATGCGGTTCACCACCTGCTTCTTCCAGATCAGGCTGATGCCTTGCTTGAACACCTCCTCGCCGGCCTCGCTCATGTCGATGTCGCCAATGGTGATCGGCCCGGTCTGGCGGCAGGAGATCGAAGAATCGGACGGGTCCTCGAACCAGTTGCCTTTCTGCAGGCGGTCGATCACGCCACGGTCGAAATAGGAGACGTGGCAGGTCACGCCCTCGACCTTCGGATCCTTGATCGCCTCGACGATGATATCGTTGCCGAGCCAATCGACGCCGACCTTGCCGATTTCCTCGGCGGCGGCCGCGCCGGCGCCAATGACAAGGCATGCGGCTAACGCGCCGCCAATCAGTTTTCGCAAAGAGGCCTCCTGCGGTTCGAATTTTGCCGACCTCAGGTGGGACGAACGGCAGCGCTTTGCAAGCAGATCGCCTCCCACAGGATTGCCGGTTGCGGCAACGCGACATCTTTGCGTCGGCGCGACCGAACCGCTAAGAGTGTTCGCCAAAGCCAGGGTCTTCACGGCGCCAACCCGGCGCCCGATGGAATAACGACGGACTTTCACTGATGATGCGTTCAATTCTGGTCGGTATTCTCGTCCTGATGGCCGCCGGAATCGGCTGGCTCACCTTCGACTGGTACCGCGGACATTATGGCGGCGAGCCGTTCGGAGCACCGTTCACGCTGGTCGACCAGAAGGGCGCGCCGGTCACCGAAGCCGCCTTTCGCGGCCACCCCAGCGTCGTCTTCTTCGGCTTCACGCACTGTCCGGAAGTCTGCCCGACCACGCTTTTCGAGTTGGCCGGCTGGCTGAAGACGATGGGCGACGACGGCAAGAACCTGCGTGCCTATTTCGTTACGGTCGACCCGGAGCGCGATACGCCCGAAATCATGAACACCTATGTCAGCAATTTCTCCGATCGCATCCTCGGCATATCAGGCGATCCCGACAAGGTCCACGCCATGGCCAAGTCCTTCGGCATCTACTGGAAGAAAGTCGACACGAACGACGGCGACTACACGATGGACCACACTGCTTCGGTGCTGCTGCTCAACGCCAAGGGCGATTTCGCCGGCACCATTGCCTATGGCGAAAGCCCGGATGCCGCCATCGCCAAGCTCAAACGGCTGGCGGCGGAAGGTTGACACATCCGGTAATGACGCAGACGCGTTTGTATTTCACCGCGGGCAAGATCGAGGCTGACCGCATCTTTGCGGCGCTCGGTGCGGCATTCGACGATGAGGGCCTGCCGATTGCGGTGCTCGAGGTCGACGAGGACCGCGACATCCACGAAGTATCGCTCTATGCCGACGACGACGTCGATGCGGTCGAGGCGCGGCTTAGGGACATCCTTGCCGGACTGTCGCTGTCGAAACCGATAGCGCGCGAAGCGCTGCCCGACATCGACTGGGTGGCGCGCTCGCTGGAGGGATTGAAACCGGTTCGGGCCGGGCGCTTCTTCGTCCATGGCGCGCATGACCGCAGGAAGCGCCACAGCGGCGAACTCGCCATCGAGATCGAGGCCGGCCTTGCCTTCGGTACCGGCCATCACGGCACCACCGCCGGCTGCCTCGAAATGCTGGAGCAGGTCATACAGCGCGAGCATCCGCGCAACGCGCTCGACCTTGGCACCGGCAGCGCGGTGCTCGCCATCGCGGTGGCCAAGCTCGCGCATATACCGGTGCTGGCGACCGACATCGACCCGGTCGCCGTCAAGGTGGCCGCCGCCAATGCGCGACTGAACCAGGTCAAGGGGCTCATTGAAACGGTGGCGGCGCCCGGTTTTCATCATCCGATCTTTGCCGCGCGTGCGCCCTTCGACCTGATCGTCGCCAACATATTGGCGCGGCCGCTGATGCGTCTGGCGCCGCAAATGGCCGGACATATGGCGCTCGGTGGCTCGATCGTTTTGTCGGGCATCCTCGAGCGCCAGCGCGATGCGGTAATCGCGGCCTATGTCGGCCAGAAATTCCGGCACGTCCGCACCTTGCACCGCGAGGGCTGGGTGACGATTCACCTCAAGCGCTGAGGCGCAGCGCCTTCAACGCAAGCCGGAATCAGCTCGGACCTAGCGCGAGTTCGCCGCTTTCTTCAGCTGTTCGCGATCGTAGCCGTGAGCTTTCAGCGTTTCGTCGTCAAAGCCAAGCAGAACGCCGCTCACATACCGGCTCGCTTCGCGCTGGCGAGCTTCGATCAGCGCTTTCACAGCGTTTCTGAAAAATCCGCGTCTAGGTGAAATCGTGGACATGACGGTCTCCTTTGCAGGGCAATAGGACTCTTTCCTCCACGTGAAGAGGGTAAGCTCTGCTGACGCTTTTTGAAATCGCCGATTCTGCATGGCGTCCATGCGCAAAGAGACACGCAGCAACCGGGAATGATCGGTCCGAAAATCGATTCCGATTTTCGAGGTCATGCGCTACGGTCGCGCCAGCATTCGAGGAGAGCCTACATGTTCCAGACCTTCGATTCCGCCGGCGATCCGGCCGTTGGCAAGCCGCGCGTGGCAATGCTGCGCCGATGGTTGGCGGCGAACGGGCTGGATGGCTTCATCGTGCCCCGTGCCGACGAGCACCAGGGCGAATATGTCGCCGACCGCTCGGCACGGCTGAAATGGCTGACCGGCTTCAGCGGCTCGGCCGGCGTCGCCATTGTGCTTGGCGAGCGCGCCGTCATGTTTGTCGACGGGCGCTACACGCTGCAGGTGCGCCAGGAGGTCGATCTCGACATCTTTTCGATCGAGAGCCTTGTCGACAACCCGCCGGCCAACTGGATCAACGACAATCTCGGCAAGGGCGTGCGGTTGGGCTTCGATCCGTGGCTCCATACGATCAGTGACGTCAAGGCGCTGAAGGCCTCGGCCGAGAAATCAGGCGCGATACTGGTGCCGCTCGAAGAGAATCCAATCGACGCCATTTGGCAGGACCAGCCCGGGCCGCCACTGGCGCCGGTCGAGATCCACCCGATCGGCTTTGCCGGCGAACTGGCCAAGGACAAGCTGGTGCGGCTGGCGGCGGCCACCGAGAAGGACGGCGCCACCCATGCCGTGCTGACCGACCCCTCCTCCATTGCCTGGGCCTTCGACATCCGCGGCGGCGACGTACCGCACACACCGCTGGCGCTCGGCTTTGCCGTGCTCGCCGCCGACGGCTCGCATCTGCTTTTCATGGACCAGCGCAAGTTTTCGCGCACCGTCGCGGCCTACCTGACGCAGCTCGCCGAATTGCACGAACCAGGTGAATTCGAATCGGCAATCGTCACCCGGGCCAAGGGCGGCGCAAAGATCGCGCTGGACCCGGTTCTCGCGGCGGACAAGCTCAGAATGCTGGTCGAGGATAATGGCGGCACCGTCATTGCCACGGCCGATCCGGCCCGCATTCCACGCGCAACAAAGAACAAAGCTGAGATCGCCGGCGCACGCGCCGCACATCGCCGCGACGGCGCCGCGGTCGCCAAGCTGCTGTGCTGGCTCGACCGCCAGAAGCCCGGCACGCTCGACGAAATCGCCGTTGTGACCAGGCTTGAGGAGACGCGCCGTCAGACCGGCGAAGAAACGCAGATGCCGCTGCGCGACGTATCGTTCGATACCATCTCCGGCGCTGGTCCTAACGGCGCCATCATGCACTACCGCGTCTCCCGCGCCACCAATCGCAAGGTGGGGGATGGCGAACTGTTCCTGCTCGATTCCGGCGGGCAGTACCAGGACGGCACCACCGACATTACCCGCACGGTTCCGATTGGCGCGCCAACCGAGGAGATGCGCGAGCGCTTCACGCTGGTGCTGAAAGGCATGATCGGCATCTCCATGCTGCGCTTCCCCCAGGGCACGCGCGGCTCCGAAATCGATGCAGTGGCGCGCCTGGCGCTATGGAGACACGGCTGCGATTTCGCCCATGGCACTGGGCACGGTGTCGGCTCCTATCTTGCCGTGCATGAGGGCCCGCAGCGTATCGCCAAGACCGGTACCGAAAAGCTGCTGGCCGGCATGATCCTCTCCAACGAGCCCGGCTATTACAAGGAAGGTTCCTACGGCATCCGCATCGAGAACTTGATTCTGGTGACACCGGCCGAGGCAATCGAGGGCGGCGACATCGCCATGCACGGCTTCGAGACGCTGACGCTGGCTCCGATCGACAAGCGGCTGATCCGGTCGGACCTTTTAACCCGCGACGAGTTGCATTGGCTTGACGAATACCATGCCCGCGTACTGGCCGAGATCGGACCGATGCTCGACGGCGAGACGCTGGCCTGGCTGGAAAAAGCAACCGCCCCGCTGCCGCACGACCTCAAGCAATAGCGCCGGCGGCAACGCCGGTTGGCAGGCTTTGCTCCGCAAGCAGTCCCTGCAAAGCGGTGACGTTGGGAGAACCGGCTCCCTTGCGCCAGAACAACACCGTGACGGCGTTGTCTTCGTCAGAGGGCAGTTCGTGCAGCTTTAGCCAGCGGCTTTCCGGGAAACCCGAAAGCACGCTTTTCGGCATCAGCGCTATGCCCATGCCAGCCACCACGCAACCAAGGATGGCATGGTATGAACCAAGCTCGATGGTTTTCTCGGCCATGAACCCTCTGCGCGCATACCATTGTTCCAGCCGCTTGCGGTGCGGACAGCCGTGCTCGAAGGCTATCATGGTTTTGGGCATGTCCAGGTGGTCTTCGACCGAAACGCGCGATGCCGCCGAGACAATGACCAGCTGCTCGTGGAATGCGGGCAGCTTTTCGAACGGAACGTCAGCGATCGGCTCGGCTGCGAACGCTGCATCGAGTTCGCCGGCAAGCATGGCGGTCGCGAGAACCTGCGGATTGCCGGTGCGCAACTGGATTTCCACTTCGGGATAACGTGCGTGATAATCGGCGAGCAGACTTGGAAGCCGTGCCGCGGCGGTGCTCTCCATAGCACCTAGGCGAAGCGTGCCGCGCGGGCGTGGATCGAGCATCGCCGTTCGCGCCTCCTCCGCAAGCGCCAGCAGCCGATCCGCATAGCCGACCAATTTGTGACCGGCCGGCGATACGTGCAGGCGCTTGCCCTCCCGGATAAACAGCTGCACGCCGAGATCCTCCTCGAGCTGCCGGATGCGTGTGGTCACGTTCGACTGCACGCGAAACAGTTTTTCCGCCGCCCTGGTGATTCCGCCCTCACGCACCACCGTGCGGAAGATGCGCAGATCGGTCAAATCCATACATCTCTCCTGGAGAACATAACGATCTTAATTATTCATTTTAACTGATTATGCCTTTCCCGTAAATCGCCGGTGTAGCTGCCGATCAACACGGCAAACCAGGGGAGATGGAAATGTCGCGTGAGCCCTTCGGCATCCAGCCGATCGATCTAAGCGCATTGACGCCGAAGCAGCGCGAAGCACTCTATAGCGACGCCGTGCGTTGCGCCCACCAGGAGAGAGCGGAGGCGATCCGGCTGAGCCTGTCGCGGGTCGGCGCGGCAATAGTCGCTGCGGTAAAGCGCATGTGTGCTCTCGCCGCCAAGGCAAAAGTCGATCAGCCGACGAGCTGCCGCGCGAGGATCAGCACGGCAGCACCCGCCAGGAACATCGCCATCAGGCCGCCGCGCAGTGAGACAAGGCCGGCGACGATCAAGGCTGCCCATTCCGCCGACCCGGCGCTGAGCGCCGCCGGCGCCACCAGCGTGGTCAGCACCGCCGCCGGCACGGCGTTCAGCCCGGCTTCGACGCGCGGATGGATATGGTCGAAGCGTGAGATCACCAGATGACCGCCGATGCGGGTCAGATAGGTTGCGATCGAAGCGGCGATGATGATCCACAAGGTCGTGCTCATGGCCGTGCCTCCACGCCGCTGTGGCGGGGCGGCAGGATGACGGCGAGCAGCACGCCGGCCAGCGCGCCGATGGAGACATGCCAGGGCGAGCCGACCGTTTTGTATGCAATGATGGAGGCGGCAGCGCTGGCGACGACCACCGGCAGCCACAGCGGCCGCTTACGGAAGCTCATGACCAGGCCGAGAAAATAGATCGGCAGCAGGAAGTCGATGCCCAGCGCGTGGGTGTCGGGAATAAGCTTGCCGAACATCGCGCCGAGCGCGCTTTCAATCACCCAGAACACATAGACCGGCAGCCCAAGCCCCATATACCAGGTAAACCCGACGGTCTCGCCGGCCTCCGCCTTGCGCTCGGCCACCGCGAACTGCGGATCGGTCAGCACAAAATAGCCTATCGCCTGCTGCACCAGCGGCCAATGCGCAATGCGCCGGCCGATGCCAGCCGAATAGAGGACATGGCGAAAATTCACCGCGAAGATCGACAGCACGATCAGCCACGGCGCGACATGCTGGCCGAACAGCTCGATGCCCACCATCTGGCTGGCGCCGCCGAACACCGTTGCGCTCATCAGGAACGCTTCGAGCACGGAAAACCCGTTGTCGACGGCGAGCGCCCCGAATAGTAATGCAAACGGCGCCGACGCCACCACGACGGGCATGCTGAGCCGCACGCCGTCCCAGAAATCGCTTTTCGCTCCGTTTTCGGAGATTGCTTCCGCCGACATCGATCGCTCCTTGGGAACGGCCGTATGTAGAGAGAGCGGCCCGGCTTGTCACACCAATTTGCTTGAGGCAAACGATCAGCGGAAATGATGGCTGAAGCGTCGCGGCAAGCTCCCTTCCGAGCCTAGCGCGGCGAAGCCTTGCCTTCGATCGCCCTGCCCCAGTCGAGCAGCGGTTTTGCCCGCATGGCGAAGTCGACAAGCTCGTCGACCAATCCAGCTCCGTAGATATCCGCCGGCTCGATTGCGTGCCGGACGGCAAAATGCCGGTTGCGGATCGCGGCAGCGAGATCGGGCTCGGCGATATGCTCGAAGCCGCGCGGCGTGCGCTTCATGCAGCCGTCCGGGTCGAACTCGAGGCCGTTCTTCTTCAGCGCCGCAACGAGGCTGCGGAATTCAGCGGACCGCTTCGCGATCGCGTTGCGCAGCGCCAGCAATAGCTCCGGTCCGGGCTGCCACCAGGCAACGGCGGCAAAGCAGCGCTCCAGCCCGATATGGACGTAAAACACGCCCTGTTCCATCTTGGTGCCGTCGGGCGAAAGGATCGCCGACAAATGCCGGTTATAAGGCCGTTTGTCCTTGGCGAAACGCACGTCGCGGTTAATCCGGAACAGCGACTTCTTGCGGTCGCCGCGCAGGCCGAGCCCCGCGGCCGTGAAGCGCTCGGAGAGCGTCTCGACCAGATCGCCGAAGGGATCGCGCAGGTCGCGCTCGAAAAGGTCGCGGTTTTCCAAAAACCACTCCCGGCTCTGATGAAAATCCAGCGCCTTGAGGAAGGGAATGGCCTTTTGCCCAAAACCGTTGAACGCAGCCGCCATCACCCGCCCTTGCCAATCCGCTGCAGCCAGGTGTCTTCGTCGATCACCTCGATGCCGAATTTGGTCGCCTCCTTCAGCTTGGAACCGGCGCCTGGCCCTGCCACCAGGAGATCGGTCTTCGCGGAAACCGAGCCGGCGACCTTCGCGCCGAGACGTTCAGCCATCGCCTTGGCCTCCGGGCGCGTCATCTTTTCCAGCGTGCCTGTAAACACGATTGTCTTGCCGGCGACCGCACTATTGGCTGAGACGTTCACAATGTACGGCTTCGGGTGGATCTGTGTGAGCAGCGCTTCAAGCACGGCGTCGTTGCGTTCATTGCCGAAGAAATCGCGAAGGGCGCCTATCACCGTATCGCCGATGCCGTTGATCGAAGGAAAAACGGTGTGTGGATCGGCTGCCGCTGCCGTCTCCTTGCCAATGCGGATCAACTCCTCGATCGTCGAGAAGGTTCGGGCAAGCACAGCGGCCGTCGTTTCGCCGATATGGCGGATGCCCAGCGCGAAGATGAAGCGATCGAGTTCGGGTTCGCGGCGGGCGTCGATGGCAGCGAAGAGCTTGTCGAGGCCGTCATAGTTGCGTTCCTCGACGCTGCGTACATTCTTGCGCGTTTTGCCCGATGCGGCCTCGCGCTGCCTGGCCTGCTCCTCCCGTCGCTCCGCCAGCGCCTTGGTGACGGCGGGACGGCGGTCCCGGAGAGTGAAGATATCGGCGGCTGTCTTGACCAACCCGGCATTGAAGAACAGATCTATGTTTTCGGCGCCCAGGCCTTCGATATCCATGGCGCCGCGCGACACAAAGTGGCGCAATCCTTCGACGGCCTGCGCAGGACAGATCAGTTCGCCGGTGCAACGTCGCCGGGAATCTTCCTTGCCGGTCTTCTCGTTGATCTCGCGCGTTGCCGGCGAGCCGCAGATCGGACAGTTGTGCGGGAATTCGTAGGGCACGGCATCTGGCGGACGCTTGTCGGCTACGACGCTGACGATCTGCGGAATGACGTCCCCTGCCCGCTGGATGACCACCGTGTCGCCGATACGCACATCATAGCCGTCGCGGATCGGCTGGCCGTTGCTGTCAAGACCCTTGATGTAGTCTTCGTTGTGAAGCGTGACATTTTCGACCACGACGCCGCCGACCGTGACGGGCGCAAGCCGGGCAACGGGCGCCAGCGTACCGGTACGGCCCACCTGAATGTCGATCCTGAGCACGGTTGTCATCGCCTGTTCGGCCGGAAATTTGTGGGCGACGGCCCAGCGTGGTTCGCCAGTGACGAAACCCCATCTGCGCTGCAATTCCAGCTGGTCGACCTTGTAGACGACGCCGTCGATGTCGTAGCCCAGCGATGAGCGCTGGGCCTCGATTAGGTGATAGTGCGCGACCAGTTCCTCGACCGATCTTGCCCGGACCATCAGCGGGCTGACCTTGAATCCCCACTCCGCGAATTTTTGCACGGAATCGTATTGGGTCGGAGCTGGATCCTTTGAAGTATAGCCCCAGGCGTAGGCAAAGAATTTGAGGTTGCGGCTGGCGGTAACGGACGGGTCCTTCTGGCGCAGCGATCCAGCCGCCGTGTTACGCGGATTGACGTAATCCTGGCCACCTATCGCCGCCGAACGCTGCTTCAGCGCCTCGAATTCCGCGTAGGTCATATAGACCTCGCCGCGTATTTCGATGACCTCGGGCCAGTCCGATCCCTTCAAGGTCTTGGGAATATCGGCGATGGTCTTGAGATTGGCGGTGATATCCTCGCCGACGACGCCGTCGCCGCGCGTTGCTCCCTGCACGAACACACCGCCTTCATATCGCAGGGAAGCCGATAGCCCGTCGATCTTCGGCTCCGCCGTGAAGGCGATGTTCAGATCCTTGTCGCGGTCAAAGAATCGCCGGCCCCGTTCTATGAAGTCCGCGACGTCCTGGTCGGTATAGGCCTTGGCAAGGCTGAGCATCGGCACCGCGTGGCGCACCTTGGCAAAACCTTCCGCCGGCGGCGCGCCGACCCTGCGTGAGGGCGAATCCTCGCGCACAAGATGCGGGAACCGCTGCTCGATGGCGAGGTTGCGCCGCGTCAGCGCGTCATATTCCGCATCCGTGATTATCGGCGCGTCCTCGCCATGGTAGCGCCGGTCGTGCTCGGCGATCTCCTGCGCCAACCGCTTCAACTCGCTTGCCGCCTCGCTTTCGCTGAGCGAATCGACTGGTTTTTCGTCCATGCACTGCTCCCTCCACGGTGGCGCGACACAATAGAACAGGATTCTCTCATGAGGGAGAGACCAGACACGGAAAATCATTCCTGAACAGCAGGATGGAGCCATACCCTGACTCAGGTCGCGAGCGCCGAAAACGAACTCGCCTGGAGCAATTCCAGGAAAAGTGTGAAACGGTTTTCCGTCCGGAATTGCGCAAACAAAGAGGTAGAGCGGTTCGGCGTTTCCGTGAAACGATAAACCGCTCTAGGCTGCAGCGGTGTTCTCCCGCAGCAGCCGCTCGGCCGCCGCGCGCGCCTCGTCGGTGATGGTGGCGCCGGCGAGCATGCGTGCGATCTCTTCCTGCCGCGCCGCCCGGTCCATCTCGGCGATGCCGGTCGAGACCCGGTCGGCCCCGCCTGATTTGGAGATCAGGAAATGAGTCGCCGCGCGCGCCGCCACTTGCGGTGCATGCGTGACCGAAAGCACCTGCACGCGGTTTGCCAGCCGCGCCAGCCGCTGGCCGATGGCGTCGGCAACCGCACCGCCGACGCCGGTGTCAATCTCATCAAAGACCAAGGTCGGCGCCGAGCCCCGGTCAGCGAGTGCTACCTTCAACGCCAGCAGGAAGCGCGAAAGCTCGCCGCCGGAAGCGACCTTCATCATCGGGCCGGGCCTGGTGCCGGGATTGGTGCGCACCCAGAACTCGACCTGATCGATGCCTTCTTCCATGCGGCTCTCGGCATCGCTTGCGATCTCGACGATGAACTCGGCCCGTTCGAGCTTCAGCGCCGGCAGTTCGGTCATCACCGCCTTGGTCAGCCCGACGGCCGCCGCATGGCGAAGCGACGACAGCTGGGCCGCCGTAATGTCATAGGCCTGGCGCGCCGCCGCAGCCTGTTTCTCCAGCGCATGCAAGCGCTCTTCGCCGGCGTCGAGATCGGCAAGGTCGGCAGCCATGGTGTCACGCAATTGTGCCAGGTCGTCGACGGCGACGCTGTGCTTGCGCGAGGCGGCACGCAGCGAAAACAGCCGCTCCTCAGCCTTCTCCAGCCGCTGCGGATCATATTCGGTGGCGCGAAGTGCTGCTTCCACGCCCGACTGCGCCGCGTCGAGCGAAAGCATCGCCTCGTCGAGCGATTTGACGACATCCTCGAGCAGCCCGGGCGCTTCGGTCACCTTGCGCTGCAGCCGCCTGAGCAGGCTGGCCAGTTGCGGCAAGGGCGAGGACGGCCCCGAGAGCACATCCTGGGCGTCGTGGATTTCCGAGGCGATCTTTTCCGCTCGCATCATCGCGGCGCGCAGTTCGGCCAGCTCCGTCTCTTCGCCCGGCTGCGGATCGAGCCTGGTCAATTCGGCGACCGCTGCACGCAGATAATCGGCCTCGCGGGCAGCTGCCTCGACTTTGGCCCGGTGCCGTGAAAATTCCTGCTCGCAGGTACGCCAATGCCGCCACGCCTCGCCGGTTGCCCGAGCAGCGCCGAGATGGCCACCGAAACTGTCGAGCAACTCGCGATGGGCGCCGGGATCGACCAAAGCGCGCTCGTCATGCTGGCCGTGGATCTCGACCAGCGCACGGCCGATGTCGCGCATCAGCGTCACGCTGGACGGCTGGTCGTTGACGAAAACGCGCGTGCGGCCGTCAGCCGTCTGGACGCGGCGCAGGATGATGTCGCCGTTGTCCTCGATGGCATTCTCGGCAAGCAGCATGCGAGCCGCGTGGTTGCGCGGCACGTCGAACACGGCGATGATCTGGCCTTGTGCCGCGCCATGCCGCACCAACGAGGCGTCGCCGCGGGCGCCAAGCGCCAGCGACAAGGCGTCGAGCAGGATGGACTTTCCGGCGCCGGTTTCGCCGGTCAGCACCGAAAGGCCGGACGAGAAGTCGATGTCCAGCTTCTCGATCAGAACGATATCGCGGATCGACAGCCTGGAGAGCATGGTAACGCGCCGCTCAGGCGCCGGTGATCAGCTTCCCGGCCTTGGAGATCCACGATCCGGCATTCTCGCGCGGCTCGAGCCCACCACTCTGCAGGAGCTTGTAGGAGTCCTTGTACCACTGGCTGTCGGGATAGTTGGTGCCGAGCACGGCCGCAGCGGTCTGCGCTTCCGACGTCAGCCCCATCGCATAGTAGCTCTCGGTCAGACGCGCCAGCGCCTCCTCGACATGACGTGTGTTCGAATAGTTCTCCACCACGTTGCGGAACCGTTTGACGGCCGCGATGTATTCGCGGCGCTCGAGATAATAGCGGCCGATCTGCATCTCTTTGCCGGCGAGCTGATCGTTGGCGAAGCGGATCTTCTCCTTGGCGTCGTCGGCATATTCGGACGTGGGCCAGCGCGTCACGAGGTCCTGCATCGTCTGCACGGTAAGACGCGCTTCCTTCTGGTCCTGGGTGACGTCCTTGATCTGGCGGTAGTAGCTCAGCCCGATAATATACTGGGCATAGGCCGCATCGTCGGTCGACGGGTACAGGGTCAGGTAGCGCTTGGCCGAACCGATCGCCTCGTCGTAATTGCCCTGACGGTAGTCGGCAAAGGCACCCATCACCATCGATTTGCGGGCGAATTCGGAATAGGGATGCTGGCGGTCGACAGCATCGAATTTGCGGCTTGCCTCCTGCAGTCGCCCGGCATTCAGATTGGCGAGACCCTGATTGTAGAGCACGTCGGCCGGCTCGGTCTGATCGACATAGGTCGACAGATCGACGTCCTTCTCGGACGACATGCAGGCCGACAGAAACAGCGATGGAACGACCACCGAAAGCGCCAGGAAAACAGCCCGCCGCAGCGCCTTCGATTGACCAACTCGCTTGAAAAACATGTTTGGATTCCGCCCTTTCGGCGTCATTTCAGTCGACGGCAGCAGCCATAAACCATAATTGCCTTGCCCGGCAACGCTATCCCCGGCCAATCGCACATTTTTGTGGCGGTTTGGCGCCACCTGGAAAGCTGTGTAATTTGGCCGGCCGGTGATGCATCCATGCAACACAGCTGATCGCGATAAGAGCCGCAAAAACGTTAAGAATCAGATCATCCAGGGCGCATAGAGGGGTGCGTTGACGGCGCTCATCTCGGCGGTACGCCCGCGCTCGCGGCGCGTCGTCTCAACGATCTCGAAAGCCGAACGGTCGGACAAGAGACGGCGCAGCGCTGCTGCGTTCAGCCTGTGGCCGCCACGATAGGAGCGGAAGCAGCCGATGAACCGGGCACCGGCGAGCGCCAGGTCGCCCATCGCATCCATCGTCTTGTGGCGCGCGAACTCGTTGGGATAGCGCAGGCCTCCCATGTTGATCACGCGGTTGTCGTCGCCGATCACCAGGGAGTTTTCCAAAGACGAGCCGAGCGCATAGCCTGCCGCCCACAGCCGCTCGACGTCCTTCATGAAACCGAAAGTGCGGGCCCGCGCGACGTCGCGGCGGAAAATGTCAGCGTTCATGTCGGATGCAAAAAGCTGGCGCCCGATCGCCGGGCTTTCGAAATCGATCTCGATCTCGAAGCGCGTGCCGTCATAGGGCCTGAACTCCGCCCAGCAGGCGCCGTTCTCGATGCGAACCGGCTTGACCACCCTGATGTAGCGACGCTTGACCGGCAGCGTTTCGATGCCTGCCTGGTCAATGGCCTCGACGAACATCACTGCGCTGCCGTCGAGGATAGGCACCTCATGGCCGTCGATTTCGATGACGAGATTGTCGATTCCAAGCCCGAAAAGCGTCGCCATCAGATGCTCGACCGTGGCAATGTGCTCGCCATGCGGATCGCCAAGCATGGTGCAGAGATCGGTGGCGCCGACCTCGGAGACGAGCGCGCGAAATTCGTGGCTTCCGCTTGCATTCGAGAGCTGGAAGACGACACCCGTATCGGCATCCGCCGGCAGGAAATGGACGGTGACCGGATTGCCACTGTGAACGCCGATGCCAGTCAGCGTCGCGCGCGATTTAAGTGTCGTCTGATAGTCGTGCAAAACAATCCCCATAGCCCACGCTGCCTAGGTCCGCTTCATCTGCCCTGAGGGCGCGGCTCTTGATTGATCGGCAGGCAGGGCCACTTCCCCGAGACTCCCAGCAAACCGACTTTGGTCGGTGGCGAAGATAATGGTCCCGCGGGGAGTCTCCAAATCACGGTTTCTTACTCTTTGTAACTGCGGTCCAGCGCGGGATTGCCCCATAAGTCCTTGTTTTACAATCACTTTTAAAGTTAACAGGCGAACAGTTTCCTGCTCGCCTGTTAATAACTGTTACGAACCGTTAACAGATCAATTGGCCTGTCGGCGCAGGAAGGCGGGAATCTCCAACTGATCGTCTTCCTGGACAGCCCGGCTCTGCGGCGTCAGTCGGCCCTGCTCGTCCAGCTGGCCGCGGCGCGGCGCGTAAAGCTGCGGATCCTGGCTGGCTAGGCGGCGCACTTCCGCCGGCGCCTGGCGCAGTTTCGGTTCGCGAGGCTGCGCCGGCTGCAGTCTTGCAGGCTCCTCTTCGCGGCGGGTCAAGCCGTTGGTCAGGCGCTTGAGCAAGCCCATCGGGCCGCTGTTCTCGTGGTCGGCGGGGCGGGCCTTGGCTTCCACTTCGGCCTTCACCTGCGGCGGGAAATCCTCGACCCGCGGCATGCGCTGGGGTACCGCGGCAACCGGCTGCGGCATTTCACGATGCGGAGCGGGCTGCATCGCTTGCTGAACCGCTGGCTGCATCATTGGCTGCGGCTGAGCGGGAGGCGCCTGGAAAATCTTGCTCTGCGGACGGAAGTCTTCCGCATGGGCGACCGGTGCCGGGCGGGCCTGCGCCATCGCTGCCGCATTCGCTTCGGCGAGCTGAATGGCCTCGGCGACCGGGTCGGCAGCACGTGGTTCATAGATCGGTTGCTGGATAGGCGCCGGGCGCATTTCCGTGACCTGGGCCGCCGGGCGGCTGACCGCCTTCGGCGGAGCCGCGCGGATGGCGATCGGCGCGGCAGCGATTTCGGCTGCCGATTTGTCGATGCCGGTGGCGACCACCGACACGCGGATAACGCCTTCGAGTTCCTCGTCGAAAGTGGCGCCCAGAATGATGTTGGCATCCTGGTCGACCTCTTCGCGAATGCGGGTTGCCGCCTCATCGACTTCGAACAGGGTCAGGTCGCGGCCGCCGGTGATCGAGATCAGCAGGCCCTTGGCGCCCTTCATCGAGGTCTCGTCGAGCAGCGGGTTGGCGATGGCGGCTTCCGCCGCGGCCATTGCACGGCCCTCGCCCGAAGCCTCGCCAGTCCCCATCATCGCCTTGCCCATTTCGCGCATGACCGAGCGGACGTCGGCGAAGTCGAGATTGATCAGGCCTTCCTTGACCATCAGGTCGGTGATGCAGGCAACGCCCGAATAGAGCACCTGGTCGGCCATGGCGAAGGCATCGGCGAAGGTGGTCTTGTCATTGGCCAGCCGGAACAGGTTCTGGTTGGGAATGACGATCAGGGTATCGACGCATTTCTGCAGTTCCTCGATACCCATGTCGGCCGTCTTCATGCGGCGCTGGCCTTCGAAGTGGAACGGCTTGGTGACGACGCCGACGGTAAGGATACCCTTTTCGCGGGCAGCGCGGGCAACGACGGGAGCCGCCCCGGTGCCGGTGCCGCCGCCCATGCCGGCAGTGACGAAGCACATATGCGTGTTGGAGAGATGATCGATGATCTCATCGATGCATTCCTCCGCCGCCGCGCGCCCGACTTCAGGCTGCGATCCGGCGCCGAGACCCTCGGTGACATGCGCGCCGAGCTGGATCAGCCGCTCGGCCTTCGACATCGTCAGTGCCTGCGCGTCGGTGTTGGCCACCACGAACTCGACGCCGCGCAAGCCGGCGGTGATCATGTTGTTGACGGCATTGCCGCCGCCGCCGCCGACACCGAACACGGTGATGCGCGGCTTGAGCTCGGTGATGTCCGGCTTCTGCAGATTGATGGTCATTGTCTTCGTCCTTTGCCTTTCCCGCCGCTTCGCCGCCGCGGCCGCCTATGGGGCTGTCCCCGTCAAATTAAAAACTGTCTCTCAACCACTGACTCATTCGATGCAGTTTTCCGCCTGTTCCGGTCATCCGAAGACCGGAAATTCCCTTCGCCGGGCGGCTCTCGAAGCTCGCCATCTGTGGATAGATCAGAAGTCCGACCGGGGTCGAGAAAGCCGGCCCCTTGGCCGCCTCGGGCAAGCCTGCCACGCCAAGCGGGCGTCCGATGCGCACATTGCGGCCGAGAATGCGGCGTGCTGCTTCTGGCAGGCCGGCAAGCTGGCTGGCACCGCCGGTCAGCACCACACGCTTGCCGACGGCGTTGCCGTAGCCGGATTTGTTCAGCCGGTCGCGCAGCAATTCCAGCGTCTCGTCGATGCGGGCGCGGATGATGCGCGTCATCACCGAGCGCGGGATCTGCAACGGCACCTCGCCGTCCTCGCCGATCGGATGGATGGAAACCAGGTCGCGGTCGTCGGCACTGCCAGGCAGCGCCGAGCCATGCATCACTTTCAGCCTTTCGGCGGCATCGAGCGAGGTCGACAGGCCCTTGGCCATATCCAGCGTGACGTGGTTGCCGCCGATCGCGATGGCATCGCCATGGACGAACTTGCCTTCCGAAAACACCGAGATCGTCGTCGTGCCGCCGCCCATGTCGATGCAGGCCGCGCCCATTTCGAGCTCGTCGTCGACCAGCGCAGCAAGCCCACTGGCATAGGGCGTCGCCACCATGCGTTCGACCGACAGATGCGAGCGGTTGATGCAGAGCTCCAGATTGCGCAAGGGCGCTGCGTCGCCTGTCAGCACGTGCATGTCGACGCCAAGCTGGTCGCCAACCATGCCGCGCGGATCGCGCACACCGCGCTCGGCATCCAGCGAAAAGGCTACGGGAAGCGAATGGATCACCTCGCGCTCGGCCCGCAACGCCTGCTTGGCGCCGGCGGCAAGCACGCGCTTGATGTCGGCCTCGTCGGCTTCATGGCCGCCGAGATTGATGGTGGCCGAAAAAGCCTCGCTCTTCAGCCGGCCGGCAGTCATGTTGACGATCAGCGAATCGACCGTCAGTCCCGCCATGCGTTCGGCGGCGTCGACGGCAAGACGGATGGCGTGCTCGGCACGGTCGAGATCGATGACGACGCCCGATTTCACGCCTTGCGATTTCTGGTGGCCGATGCCGATCACCTGGACGCGATGCGAGCGTCCGCGCAGCAGCTTGCCATCGTCGCGCGGCTTGAGTTTGGCCACCACGCAGCAGACCTTGCTGGAGCCGACATCCAGCACCGTCAGGATGCCGGACCGGCGCGACGAGGCATCGCTATTGCCGCCAAGCCAGCTCATATCTTCGTCTCCGGCGTGCGCTTCAGCATCTTGGGCTTTTCGTCGAGCGCGGCTTGGCGCTGTGTCGCCGCTTCCGGCGTCAACTGGACGACCAGACGATCGGAAAGGCGCATGTCGACGGCGGCGATGTCGCGCGTCAAAAGCCCGTTCTCGTGATCCATCCTGACCAGGTCGGCAATCGCCTGATCCTCACCGTCTTCGGGAAGCTTGATCGTGATGCCGTTTTCAAGCTTGAGGTCCCAGCGCCGTTCGCCGATGCGGATATAGCCCTTGATCCGCGCGGCGAGCTCCGGATAATTCTTGATCTTGGCTAGGAAATCCGGCGCTTTGGCCGGTGCGCCGGTGCCGATGATCAGCGGCAGCAATATCTGTTTGCCGCCGGAGAATGGCGCAATGACGGTGCCGGATTTCTCGATGACCGAAAGCGCGCTGCCTTGCTGCCACAGCGCGAACGGCTCGCGCTCCTCGACGCGCACTTCCAGCGTATGCGGGTAGACCTTGCGCACTGCCGCGGCTTCGACCCAGGGTAGCGTGGTGATGCGTTCGCGCGCGGCTTCGGCATCGAAGCCGATCAGCGAGGTCCAGCCGTCGAGTTCCAGCCTGTCGAGAATATCGATCTCGGACGTTTCGCGGTTGCCGACGACCTTGACCTGGTCGACGGCAAAGCCGGTGCGGGCGGTGACACTCTGGACGATGGCGTCGGAATATCCGCCGAGATAGGCGCCATAGGCACTGCTCGAAACAAGCAGTGCCGCCGACAGCATGGCAGCGCAATAGGGCGGCGCTTCGAAGTCGCCTTCGCCGAGGCGCGCCAGCACGCGCACCGGCCGGCGGAGCAGGCGCGGCAGCACGAAATGGTCGAACGACAACGGCATGCCGAACAGCGCCGGCCCGGCCGCGCCCTTCCCGTTGCCCTGTCCCCACTTCAACGCAGACACGAAGCGTCCTCCACCATCCAACTCAACAAATCGCCGAACGAGTGTCCCGCTTGCGCGGCGATTTCCGGCACCAAAGACGTCGGCGTCATGCCCGGCTGGGTGTTGACCTCGAGCCAGACAATTTCGCCGTTTTCGGAGTGACGATCGTCATAACGGAAGTCCGACCGGGAAACGCCCCGACAGCCGATAGCTTGATGAGCCTTGAGTGCCAGTGTCTGTATTTTTTGGTAAATATTCGGTGAAAGTTTTGCCGGGCATTCGTGTTTTGATCCTCCCGCGACGTATTTTGAATCATAGTCGTAAAAGGAATGGCCGGTCGGGATGATCTCGCAGACACCGAGCGCCACATCGCCCATCACCGCGCACGTCAATTCCCGCCCGTGCACATAACGCTCGACCATCACCGCGTCGCCATATCTCCACTCGGACGAGCCGATGATCTGCGGCGGATGCGACTGGCCTTCATGCACGATGACGACGCCGAAGCTCGATCCTTCGTTGACCGGCTTGACTACATAGGGCGGCTTCATCGGGTGCTTGTTCTGGATGGCGAAGCGATTGGCCACCTTCGATTCCGCCACCGGAACGCCGGCCGCCTTGGCGACCTTCTTGGCCTGTTCCTTGTTCATCGCAAGCGCCGAGGCAAGCACGCCGGAATGGGTGTACGGAATGGCGAGGTACTCGAGGATGCCCTGGATGGTGCCGTCCTCGCCGAAGGGGCCGTGCAGCGCATTGAAGACGACGTCAGGCTTGAGCTCGGCGAGCACCGAGCCGATGTCACGCGAGACGTCGACGCGGGTGACCTGGTAGCCCTCCCCCTCCAGCGTATCGGCGCAGGCTTTGCCCGACGACAGGGATACGGGCCGCTCGGACGAGAATCCCCCCAGAAGGACGGCCACGTGCTTGCTTGTCATTCCCCGTCATTTCCTCTCACAGCAGGCCTGCACCATCATGCATGGCCCGAAAAGCATCGCGCGCACTCAAATGCGCCCGAGCAACTTCGCTCCCGTGTTTCCGCAACATTGAGTCCGAGTCTCCCGGCAGGTTGCCCCCCCAGACGGAAACGCGAGTAACGCGTCGAAACGACTCAAATCAGGAAACGCTTCAGGGCAGAGAATCAGAGAGTTGATTCGCTGGCAAGTGCTTACGATTCCGATGGATTCACTTTCCGCAAAAACGGCAGCAAAATGTGAATTCATGACTCCGAAAGGCAACGGCGGTCAGCTTGCCTAAAGCAACTGCCCGAGAAATTCCTGGACGGCATGGCCCGGCCGAAAATTACCGATGCGCTTGATCTCCCACTGCAGCCGGATACCTGATCTTTCGAGCACGCGCGCACGCACCGTCTCACCGAGATATTCAAGTTCGTAGCCCGTGGCGGTTCCGGTGTTGATCATGAAGTTGCAATGCATCGGCGACATCTGCGCCCCACCAACCATCAGGCCGCGGCAGCCGGCCTTGTCGATCTCCTTCCAGGCCGAGGTGCCCTCAGGATTCTTGAAGGTAGAGCCACCGGTCTTTTCGCGGATCGGCTGCACGGTCTCGCGATGGTTCTGGACAGCATCCATCGCGGCCTTGATCGCCGCCTTGTCCTCAGGAATGCCTTCGAGCAGCGCCGACGTGAAGATCAGCCCGGACGGCGCCGCTGAATGGCGATAGGCATAGCCCATATCGGCATTGCTCAGCGTATGAACATTGCCCTTGCGGTCGAGTGCCCGCACCTCGACCACGCGCTCGCGCGTCTCGACGCCATTGGCGCCGGCGTTCATCCTCAGCGCTCCGCCAATGGCGCCGGGAATGCCGTGGTAGAAATGAAAGCCACCGATGCCTGCCTCGTAGGCAACGGCCGCAAGGCGCTTGTCGGGTGTCGCGGCGCCCGCCTTGATCGTGGTCGGCGCAATTACTTCGGTCTCGCCAAAGCCTTTGGCCGAAAGCCGGATGACAAAGCCCGCAATGCCGCCGTCACGGACAAGCAGGTTCGAGCCGACGCCGACGATGGTCAGCGGAATTTCCTCCGGCACCGCCTTCAGGAACGTGGCAAGATCGTCCTCGTCGGCCGGCTGGAACAATGCGTCCGCGAGCCCGCCGGCTCGAAACCAGGTGATCTTGTCCATCTCGGCATTGGGCGTGATGCGGCCGCGCAGTCCGGCAAGCCGGTCGCCAAGCTTCTCGATCAACGCCTGGCCGCGCATCATGAGATGGTCCCGCCGAGTTCCTTGGGCAGCGCATAGGCCCATTGGGTGATGTTGCCGGCGCCGAGGAAGACGACGAAATCGCCCGGCTTCGCCACCTCGCGCACGATCGGCGCAATCGCCGCCGGACCTTCGATGTAGCGTGCGTCGCGATGGCCGCCGGAGCGGATGCGCGACACCAGTGCGTCGGACGTGACGCCGTCGATCGGTTCCTCGCCGGCCGCATAGACGGGCGCCACCATTACCGTATCGGCGTCGTTGAAGCAGACGGAAAACTCGTCGAACAGATCGCGCAGCCGGGTGAAGCGATGCGGTTGTGTAACGGCGATGATGCGACCCTTGGTAGCGCTGCGCGCAGCTTTCAGTACCGCCGTGATCTCGACCGGATGATGACCGTAATCGTCGAACACATCGACACCGTTCCACGAACCGGTATGGGTGAAGCGCCGCTTGACGCCCGCGAAAGACGACAGGCCCTTCTTGATTGCCTCAGCCGAAAGGCCGAGCTCATGCGCGACGGCAATCGCCGCCGTCGCGTTGGAGACATTGTGGCGCCCGGGCATGGGCAGCCGCAGGCCTGATATCGTTATCTGGCCGTGCGTCTTGCGGTCGCGGATCACCACGTCGAATTCCGAGGTCGGGCCGTCCATGCGGTGATTGGTGAAGCGCACGTCGGCCTGCGCATTTTCGCCATAGGTGATGACGCGCCGGTCCTCGATGCGGGCGACCAGCGCCTGCACCTCGGGATGGTCGGTGCACATCACACCAAAGCCGTAGAACGGCACATTCTCGACGAACTGACGAAACGCTTCGCGCACTTTGTCGAAGGAGCCGTAATGGTCGAGGTGCTCGGGGTCGATATTGGTGACGACGGCAATCTCGGCCGGCAGCTTGAGGAAGGTGCCGTCGCTCTCGTCGGCCTCGACCACCATCCATTCGCCGTCTCCCATGCGGGCATTGGTGCCATAGGCATTGATGATGCCGCCATTGATTACCGTCGGGTCGAGCCCGCCGGCTTCGAGTAGCGTCGCCACCATCGAAGTCGTCGTCGTCTTGCCATGCGTGCCGCCGATCGCGACCGCCTGCCGGAAGCGCATCAGCTCGGCCAGCATTTCGGCGCGCCGCACGATCGGCAGCAACTTCTCTCTCGCCGCCTTCAGCTCCGGGTTGGATTTCTTGATTGCGGTGGAGACGACGACCACTTCGGCCTCGCCGAGGTTTTCGGCCTGATGGCCGACGAAGCATTCGATGCCCTTGTCGCGCAGCCGCTGCACATTGGCGCTGTCAGCCTGATCGGATCCCTGCACCTTGTAGCCGAGATTGTGCAGCACCTCGGCGATGCCGCTCATGCCGATGCCGCCAATGCCGATGAAATGCACGAGGCCGATCGTCTGTGGCATCTTCATGCGTGCGTCTCCTTCCTGAATTCCGAAACGGATTTCCTGGACGCAATAGCCTCTGTCAGATCGGCGAGCAACCGCGCCGCGTCGGGTCTTCGCACCGAGCGGGCCGCCGAGGCCATGGCGGCGAGCCTGTCGCCGTCGCCCAGCAACTCCACGATCTCGCCTGCGAGCGCCGCCGCGTCGAGGCCGGGCTGGCGCCGCATCACCGCGCCCCCCGCATTGACGAGGATCTGTGCATTGTGGCCTTGATCGTCGTCGAGGGCATGCGGAAGAGGCACGAGGATGGCCGGCCGGCCGATCACCGAAAGCTCGAGCACCGTCGACGCGCCCGAGCGTGAGACGACGAGATGCGCGGCGGCCATGCGCGCCGGCAGATCGGAGAAGAACGACGCGACCTCGGCCTCGATGCCGAGAGCGCGGTAGTGCTCTCTCACCCGCGCCTCGTCCTCGCCGCGTGCCTGCTGCACGATGCTCAGCCGCGAGCGCATTGCGCTGGGCATCGCCGCCACCGCCTCAGGCACAGTGTCGGAAAAATAGCGCGCGCCCTGGCTACCGCCGAAGACGAGCAGCCGCAGCGGTCCGCCGGGCTCGGGCACGGCATAGGGCCTGCCGGCCACGTCGAGCACCGCCTGCCGGACCGGATTGCCAGTCTCCACGATCTTGGCCGAGAAGGGACCGGAGGCCTTGAGGAAGCCCCCCGCAATCGCCGTCACCCGCGGCGCGAGCGCCTTGTTGGCGCGGCCCATTACCGCGTTCTGCTCATGGATCAGCGTTGGCGCACCGCGTCGCGTCGCCGCGAACAGCGGCGGCAGCGTCGGATAGCCGCCGAAGCCCACCACCGCATTCGGCCTCAGCCGGGCGATCAGGGCGGACGACTGGCGGAATCCACGCCACAGGGTCCAGAAGGTCCGCGCGACAGTCAGCGGATTTCTCGACCCGAAGGTAGCGGAGGCGATAGCGTGGACGCCGTCGCCGGGGAACCTGCCGGCATAGCGCTCGGCGCGGTCGTCGGTGGCCAGATGTACCGCCCAGCCGCGCGTCTTGAGCTCATGTGCCAGCGCCTCGGCCGGGAACAGATGTCCGCCGGTTCCGCCTGCCGCCAGAAGGATGACCCCCTTCGCCATCTCACTCCGCCGGCATCGCACGCGGCGACGGCATGAAGCCCAGCTGCTTGCGCTTTTCCGGGCGCTTGCGCGTCAGCGCCAGCACCATGCCCATCGAGATGGCGATCGCGATCTGCGAAGAGCCGCCGTAGGAGATGAACGGCAGCGTCATTCCCTTGGCCGGCATCAGCTGCAGATTGACGGCCATGTTGATGACCGACTGCAGGCCGAAGACCGTGACCAGGCCGCCAACCGCGTAGCGGGTGAAATCGTCCTGCTCCCTGAGCGCCGTGTTGAGACCGCGCAGCACGATGAAGCCGAAGATGGACATGATGAAGAAACACATGATCAGCCCGAATTCCTCGCCGGCGACAGAGAAGACGAAGTCGGCGTGGCTGTCGGGGATGACCCGCTTGACGGTACCCTCGCCCGGCCCGACGCCGAACCAGCCGCCATTGATCAGCGCCTCGCGGCCCATGTCGACCTGGAACGTGTCGCCCTCGCCGGTCATGAAGCGGTCGATACGGCCGGCAACGTGCGGGAACACTGCATAGGCGGCGAACACGCCGCCGACGCCTGCAGCACCCAGCGCGACGATCCACAGCCACGGCAATCCGGCCATGAAGAACATCACCCCCCAGGTGCCGAGCACCAGCATGGTCTGCCCAAGGTCAGGCTGCGCCACCAGCAGCGAGATGACCAGTGCAAGCAGCAACATGGCGAACAAATTGCCCGGAATGTCGGGCTGGCGCTTGTGCTCGGCGAACAACCAGGCGCAGATGATGACGAAGGCCGGTTTCAGGAACTCGGACGGCTGGATCGACAGGCCGGCTAGCGACACCCAGCGCCGCGCGCCCTTCACCTCGACGCCGATATAGAGCACCGCCACCATCAGAAACAGCATGATGCACAACATGACCAGCGCCATGCGCCGGATCTGCCTGGATTCAAGGAACGAGACGGCCAGCATTACCCCAAGCGCCGGAATGGTGAAGATAATCTGGCGTGTCGCGAAGTGGAAACTGTCTAGCCCGATGCGCTCGGCCACCGCCGGGCTTGCGGCGAAGGACAAAACGATGCCGAGCCCCATCAGCGACAGGAACGCCGCCAGGAACCAGCGATCGATCGTCCACCACCAGGTCGCCACAGGGCTTTTGTCGAGACGGCTTTGCATTATCGTGTCCCTCCGATGGGCTTCACGCCATCAATGGCGGTTGCGGCTTGCCTGAACGCCTCACCGCGCACTTCGAAATTCTTGAACTGGTCGAAACTGGCGCAGGCCGGCGACAGCAGCACCACTGCCTCGCCGCTACTATCCCTGGCCGCATCGCGGGCGGCGTGTTCGACTGCCGCCGCCAACGTGCCTGATATCTCGTAGGGCACCGCTTCGCCCAGCGTCGCCGAAAAGGCCGGTGCGGCTTCGCCGATCAGATAGGCCTTGGCGATGCGCGGGAAGAAGCCGCGTAACGGCTCGATGCCGCCCTCTTTCGGCAGGCCGCCGGCAATCCAGTAGATACGCGCAAAGCTCGACAGCGCCGGTGCAGCGGCATCGGCATTGGTCGCCTTGGAATCGTTGACGAACAGCACATGCCCTTTGCGGCCGACCTGCTCCATGCGGTGCGCCAGCCCAGGGAAACTCTCAAGTCCGGATTGGATCTCGCCGAGCTCGAGCCCGACCTTGAGGCAGGCGGCGGCGGCGGCCAGCGCGTTCTGCGCATTGTGCTGGCCGCGCAACGAGCCGATGCCTTCGAGGAAGGCGACACGGCTGTAGCGGCCGTGCACGGCTTCCATTAAGTTGGTGCCGTCAGCGAAATAACCGTCGGTCAGCGGCAGGCGCTTGGAGATGCGGATGACCTGCCGGCCGGCCCGCTCCAGCCGATCGGCGATCTGGGCGCACCAGGAATCGTCGACACCGATGATTGCCGTCTCGCTGCCGGCCACCAGCCGCTCCTTGATCGAGGCGTAGTGTTGCATCGTGCCATGGCGGTCGAGATGGTCCGGCGTCAGGTTGAGCAGCACACCGGCCGTCGGATTGATCGAAGGGGCAAGATCGATCTGGTAGGAAGAGCACTCAACCACATAGTGCCGTTCAGGCTGCGGCGGATCGAGCGTCATCACCGCGCGGCCGATATTGCCGCCCATCTGCGTGTCGCGCCCAGCCGATTTTAGGATGTGCGCCGTCAGTGCCGTGGTCGTCGACTTGCCGTTGGTGCCGGTAATGGCAATGAAAGGTGCTGCCGGTGCCAGCAGCATCCGCTCGCGGCAGAAAAGCTCGATGTCGCCGATGATCTCCACGCCTGAGCCCCGCGCCAACTCGACGGTCCAGTGCGGCTTGGGATGCGTCAGCGGCACGCCGGGCGACAGCACGAAGGCGGAAAACCTCGCCCAGTCCGCACCACGCAGGTCCGCTGTCGTGATGCCGACCGCGCCGGCCTTGGCGACGCTGTCGGGATTGTCGTCCCACGCCAGCACATCCGCGCCGCCCTCGATCAGCGCGCGCGCCGTGGCAATCCCCGAGCCACCGAGCCCGAAGAGCGAAACGCGCTTGCCTGAAAAGGATGCGGCGGGGATCAAGCGGCCTCCTATCTGAGCTTCAGGGTCGACAGGCCGACCAGCGCCAGGATGACGGCGATGATCCAGAAGCGGATCACCACCTGGCTTTCGGTCCAGCCGAGCTTTTCGAAATGATGGTGGATCGGCGCCATCAGGAAGACGCGCTTGCCGGTCATCTTGAAGTAGCCGACCTGGATGATGACCGAGAATATCTCGACGACGAACAGGCCGCCGACGATGACCAGCACGATCTCGTGCTTGGTCGCCACCGCGACCGTGCCGATCAGCCCACCCAGCGCCAGCGAGCCGGTGTCGCCCATGAAGATCGCCGCCGGCGGCGCATTGAACCAGAGGAAGCCAAGCCCGGCGCCGATCACCGCTCCAAGGACCACCGCAAGTTCACCGGTGCCGGGCACGAAATGGATCTGCAGATATTCGGCGAACACCGCGTTGCCGGAGAGATAGGCGATGACGCCGAAGGATGCGGCGGCGATCATGATCGGCACGATCGCCAGCCCGTCGAGACCGTCGGTCAGGTTCACCGCATTGCCGGCGCCGACGATGACGAAGCACGAGAACGGGATGAAGAACCAGCCGAGATTGACGAGAAACTCCTTGGCGAAAGGGAATGTCAACGATGACGAGAACGGCGCCTGGCCGTTATGCATGATCACCCAGGCGGCGATGCCGGCGATGACGAATTCGAGCCCCAGCCGCGCCTTGCCGGAAAAGCCGAGATGCGATTGCTTGGTTACTTTGAGATAATCGTCGTAAAAGCCGATCGAGCCGAATCCCAGCGTCACCAGCAGGACCACCCAGACGTAGATGCTCGACAGGTTCGCCCACAGCAGGGACGAACCGACGATGCCGGACAGGATCATCAGTCCGCCCATTGTCGGCGTTCCCGCCTTCTTGAAATGCGTCTGCGGCCCGTCGGCACGGATCGGCTGGCCCTTGCCTTGCCGCAGCCGCAGCGAATTGATGATGGTCGGTCCGAAGATGAACACGATCAGCGCCGCTGTGATCAGCGCTCCGCCGGTGCGGAAGGTTATGTAGCGGAAGACGTTGAAGACCGAGATCTTGTCCGCAAATTCGACGAGCAGTGTTAGCATGCGCTTGCGTCCCCCGGACCGATCCTAGGTCTGTCTGCTGGTTGTGGCTTCCGCCGGAAACTTGCCGAGCAACGCCTCGACCAGCTTTGAAAAGCCTATGCCCTTCGACGATTTGATCATAACCACGTCGCCGGGCTTCAATTCCGATAGAAGAACCGGTTTCAGATCTTCCGCACCGGCGCGGTACTCCGTCCTGATCTCGCCGGGCAAAACGTCGGCCAGCGCCCGCATCTCCGGGCCGCCGAGAAAGACCGTGCGCGTGTCGGTGCCGACGATCAGACCGGCAAGCGCGGCATGCAATTTCGCCGAATGGCTGCCGAGCTCGAGCATATCGCCGAGCACGGCAATGCGCCTGCCTTCGCCCGACACCGGCGTCGTGTTGAGCAGTGCCATTGCAGCGCTCATCGACGCCGGATTGGCGTTGTAGCTCTCGTCGATCAGCGTGATCGGCCCGTTGGGGTGACGCAACACATAGCGCTTGCCGCGTCCGCGTTCGGGCGAAAGATCGGCCAGCGCCTGCGCAACTCTGGTGACGTCGGCGCCGACCAGATGCGCGGCACCAAGCACCGCGAGCACGTTCTGCACCATATGGCGGCCCGGCGCGCCGATCCTGGCGACAATCTCGTGCCCGCCAATCTTGGCGGTGATGACCGAGTGATCGGCATTGAGCTCGCATTTGATCAGTTTGAAGGTCGCCCGGGCATTCTCGCCGAACCCGTAGACATGCTCGACGCCGGCCTCTTTGGCCATCTTCTCCAGCAGCTTCCAGCGCGCATCGTCGCGGTTGAGAAGGGCGGCGCCACCGGGCTCCAGTCCCTCGAAAACCTCTGCCTTGGCCTTGGCGATCTCGTCCAGGTTGCGGAAGAAGCCGAGGTGAGCCGCCGCGATCAACGTTACGATGGCGACATGCGGCCGGACCATCTTGACCAGCGGCCGGATCTCGTCCGGATGGTTCATGCCGATCTCGAAGACGGCATAGTCGAAACCCTGCGGCATGCGCGCCAGCGTCAGCGGCACCCCCCAGTGATTGTTGAACGACTGGGCCGATGCATGCACCGTACCGACCGCGGAGAGAGCGTGGCGCAGTGCTTCCTTGGTGGTGGTCTTGCCCGCCGACCCGGTCACGGCAATCACCCTGGCCTTTGAGCGTGCGCGCGCGGCAACGCCGAGCTTTTCCAGAGCGACAAGCACGTCCTCCACGACGATCATCGGTGCCGTCAGCCGCCCCAGCGACGGCAGCTTGCCCTCGGCGACGATCAGCACGCCGGCACCCGCCTTGATGGCGGCGGTGACGAAATCATGGCCGTCCATAGCCTCGCCCTTGATGGCGAAGAAAGCGTCTCCCGGCTGCAGGCTGCGGCTGTCGATGGAAATGCCGGCGATGCCTTCAGGCATCGGACCGAGCGGCCGGCCATCCATGGCGGCAACCAGCGCCTCGGAGGTCCACAGATAACTCACGCTGCTTGCTCCCGCAGCGCCGAGCGAACTTCTTCATGATCGGAAAAATGCAGCGTCTCGGTGCCGATGGTCTGGCCTTCCTCATGGCCCTTGCCGGCCACGATCAGCGTGTCGCCAGCGTGAAGCATCCCGACCGCCTCGTGGATGGCCTTGCGCCGGTCGCCGATCTCGATGGCGCCAGGTGCGGCCTCCAGGATCGCGGCGCGGATCGTCTCGGGTACTTCCGAGCGGGGATTGTCGTCGGTGACGATGACGACGTCGGCCAGCCTTGTGGCGATCTCGCCCATGATCGGCCGCTTGCCCCGATCGCGGTCGCCGCCGCAACCGAATACGACGATGACGCGGCCGGTGGTAAAGGGGCGCACCGAAGCCAGCACGTTTTCCAGCGCATCCGGCTTATGAGCGTAGTCGACATAGACGGGCGCGCCGTTGGCGGCTGTCCCGACAAGGTCGAGCCGTCCCGGCGCGCCCTTCAATTTCTCCAGCGCCATTAACGCCTTGGCAACAGATGTTCCAGTCGAAATGGCGAGGCCGGCCGACACCAGCGCATTTGCAATCTGGAAGTCGCCGGCCAGCGGCAAGTCGACTTCATGGAGAACGCCGTCCGCTTCGACCTCGGCGCGCTGGCGGTGGCGCTCGTGCTCGACCCGCTTCAGCCGCAGGAAATCGCCGTGGCGGCCGACCGTCAGCACATTCAGTCCCCCTGCCCGCGCCGCCTTGATCGTCGGCTCCGACCACGGGTCGTCGGCAAAGATGACCGCCGGCGCGCCCTTCGGCAGCAGCGCGTCGAACAGACGCAATTTGGCGCGATGATAGTCCTCGACCGTCGGATGATAGTCCATATGGTCGCGGCCGAGATTGGTGAAGCCGCCGGCCGCAAGCTTGACGCCGTCGAGCCGGCGCTGGTCGAGGCCATGGCTGGACGCTTCCATCGAGGCGTGGGTGACGCCGGCCTCCGCCAGCTCCTTGAGCAGCCTGTGCAGTGCCACCGGATCCGGCGTGGTCAGCGAGCCATATTCGTTGCGGCCCGGCGCCACCACGCCGGTCGTGCCGATCGAGGCGGCGGCGAAACCCGCCTGCTCCCATATCTGCCGGGTGAATGCGGCGACCGAGGTCTTGCCGCTGGTTCCGGTCACCGCGACCATGGTTTGCGGTTGCATACCGAAAAAACGTGCAGCACTCAGGGCCAGTGCAAGGCGCGGATCGTCTACGACAAGAACCGGGACTGGCAGCCCGGCGACGGCACTGCCCTTGCCGACCACGATCGCTGCAGCGCCTCGGCTCGCGGCATCGGCTGCGTAGGCTGCGCCATCCGCCTTGGAGCCGGTGAGCGCGAAAAAGACGACGCCCCGTGTTACCTGGCGGGAATCCGACGAAATCCCTGTAGCCTCCATGTCGAAGGAAGCTGTCCCCTCGACAGGCAGGATACCGGCTAGATTTTTCAGCTTCATCGAACCCCGTTCATCGCAACAAAATAGCGCGCAGTTGCCGGCGCGCCCCAAGAATCACTGATAGGAAACCAGCGTTGCACCATTTTCATGGCTGAAATCTGGCTTCACGCCAAGCATGGAAGCCGCACGTCGGATGATGTTTGCAGCCATGATGCCCGCGTTCGAGGCGGCCGTAGCACCCATGCCGGGCTTTTCCGGCTTCGGTTCGTCGGCGATCGTAAGCACTATGTATTGCGGATCGTCCATCGGGAAAGCCGCAACGAAGGCGTTGAAATTCTTTTCCTTCGAGTAACGGCCGTTGACGACCTTCTCCGCCGTTCCCGTCTTGCCGCCCACCCGGTATCCTGGCACCCGTGCATTGCGGCCGGATCCCTTTTCAGCATTGAGTGCATAGAGATAGCGCATGCCCTCGACCGTCTTGTCGCTGACCACTTTCTTGGCCACCGCCATCGCCTGCTCCTGCGTGCGCGGCAGGAAGGTCGGGTCCATCAGATAGCCGCCATTCATCAGCGCGGCGCAGCCGACCGCTGTCTGCAGCGGCGTCGTCGACACACCGTGGCCGAAGGCGATGGTGATCGAATTGACCTGCTTCCAGACCTTGGGCTCGGTCGGCCGAGCGACTTCCGGCAGTTCGGTCTGCATCTTCTCGAGGATTCCCAGGCGATGCAGGAATTCGCGGTGTCCGTCGATGCCAACCGCTTCGGCTTCCTTGGCAGAGCCGATATTGGAGGAGTAGATGAACACTTCCGGCACCGACAATATCCGGCCCTTGCCATGGAAATCATGGATGGTTTGATGGCCGATCCTGATCGGGCGCGACGCGTCGAAACGGCTTTGCAGCGTTATCTTGCCGGAATCGAGCGCCATAGCGGTGGTGAAGCTCTTGAAGGTCGACCCCATTTCATAGAGGCCGGCCGACATACGGTTGAGCCTGTCCTTGTCCTGCGCGTTATAGGGGTTGTTCGGATCGAAATCCGGAACCGACGCCATCGCCAGCACCTCGCCGGTCTTGACGTTGAGCACGACGGCGCCCGCCGCGATGGCGTGGTACTTTTCCATGCCGGTGGCGACCTCGTCGCGCACGATATGCTGGACGCGCAGGTCGATCGAGAGCTGCACCGGCTTCAAATCCCTGGCCACCGCCAGGCCCGACGCCTGAAGGTCGCTCAAGCCTTGTTCGTCGATGTATTTCTCCATGCCGGAGATGCCCTGATTGTCGATGTTGGTGAGGCCGACAATGTAGGACGAGGTTTCGCCGGCCGGATAGAACCGGCGCTTTTCGGTGCGAAAGCCGAATCCGGGGATGCCGAGTTGCATGATGTCGGCCTGCTGCTTCGGCGTCAGTTGCCGCTGCAGCCAGACGAACCCGGCGCCGCTCTTCAGCTTGTTATATGTCTGCTCGTAGTCGATCTCGGGAAGCACCGTCGACAGCTTTTCGATCGCCTCGTCGGCATCGACGATGCGGCGCGGTTCGGCAAACAGCGACGCGGTCTTGATGTCGGTCGCCAGCACTTCGCCGTTACGGTCGACGATGTCGGGTCGCGATGCCGTCACCCGGCTCTGCGGCCCGCCCGACAGGTCGGGATTCTGGAAACCCAGATAGACCAGCCGCCCGGCAATGGTCGAATAGATGCCGAAGAACACCGCCATCGTCATGACGATGCGGGTCCTGCCCTTGCCACCGGTCGCCTTGCGGGCACCTTCGACCACGATCGATCCGCCCGCGCCGGGCTTCGAACCGCGCTTCAGCAGCCTGCCAATCTTTGGAAATCTGGCAGCCATTGGAAATCCGGTGATCATTGGACGATGCCTCCGGTCACCACGGGATCCTTGCCGCCGATATCGGCCATGCCGCCCAGCCGCTGCGATGAAAGGTCCTCGATGTTGACGGGTTTCGCCGGCAGATCGTCCAGCCCGACGATCTGGCGCGCATTGACCGGCTCGAGTCCGAGTTGCGATTTGTAGATTTCGGTGAGCTTCTGCAGGCGCGACGGCTGGGTAAGCAGGCTCCAGTCCGCCTTGAGCAGGTCGATCGTGTCCTCCTCATAACGGATCTGCGCCTGGATCTTGTGCACTGCCGCCAGTTGCTCCTCGGCCTCGCGCTTGGTCTTGTAGGTCAGGGCAGCCGCCGAAACCATGACGGCGATCAGGACTATGTCGCTGGTACGAAACACGTGCTCACCTCTCTCCCGGTCGATCGGCGCCGGGAAGCTTTGGGCCAGGCAGTTTTGGCAGGCCGAAGATCGAAAAATCGCCGGCACGCGCCGGCGCCTCTGTACGGATTGCAGTGCGCAGCCTTGCCGAGCGCGCCCGCGGATTTGCCGATATCTCGGCATCGCCAGGCGTCACGCCGCCGCCCTTCTTGGTGAAGGTGGCGGTGCGCGCCTGCGCCTCGGGCAGGTGCCGCGATCCGGTCGCTGAATCGGCTCTGTCGGCGATGAAGCGCTTGACGATGCGGTCCTCGAGGGAATGGAAGGTCACCACGACAAGCCGCCCGCCCGGTTTCAGCACGCGCTCGGCGGCAAACAGTGCCTTGGCCAGTTCGCCGAGTTCGTCATTGACGAAGATGCGCAGCGCCTGGAAAACGCGGGTGGCCGGATGGATCTTGTCTTTCGGCGCGCGACCGATATGCGTCTCGATGGCATCGGCAAGGTCGAGCGTGCGCTCGAAGGGGCGTTTTTCGCGACGGCTCTCGATCATGCGGGCGATGCGCCCGGCATGGCGTTCCTCGCCGAGAAAACCGAAGATGCGGGCAAGATCGCCCACCTTGAAGGTGTTGACGACGTCGGCGGCGCTCAGGCCCGCCTGCGCCATGCGCATGTCGAGCGGTCCATCGGCCCGGAATGAAAAGCCGCGCTCCGGCTGGTCGATCTGCATGGAGGAGATGCCGATGTCGAGCACGACGCCATCGGCACTTTCAACCTGCTCGTCGAGCGTCGAGAACGGTGCCTGGACAAGCCTGAGCTTGCCGCCGGACTGCTGTTCAAGGGCCCGCCCCGCCGCGATCGCATCCGGATCGCGGTCGATGGCGACGACCGAGGCTCCGCTTGCCAGAATGGCCTTGGTGTAGCCGCCGGCACCGAACGTGCCGTCGACGATCACCTCGCCTTTTGTCGGCGCCAGCGCCCCCAGAACTTCGGCAAGGAGGACCGGAATGTGACGGGCTGGTCCGCCAACGGCATGAACTTCATCGCCGTCGCCCGCCATCATTCCGGCCGCTCCTCGGGCTTCGTCCCCTGCCGAAGCTGCAAAAGCCGGGCGCGTGCTTCCGTCCCATAGGCGCTGAGCCGTCCCGGCTCCCAGATCTGAAAGAAATTGCCGCGGCCAACGAAGGCCACTTCCGCTGAAATGCCGGTATGCTCGCGAATGAAATCGCTCATCGTGATACGGCCGTCCTGGTCGAGCTTCAGAAACGTTCCATCGCCATGGCAGAAGAACGACATATCGTCCGCCGTCTGCAGGAACGGGTCTTCCTGGGCGATACGCTGCTCGTAGCGATCGAGCAGGTCGAGCCCACCGACATCCATCGCCGGGCGATCCAGGCAGCGTAGCGCATAAAGTTCCGAATAGCCGCGTTTCTGCACAACGGCACGGAAATGCGCCGGCACGGACACCCGTCCCTTCGCATCGATCCTGTTCACCGCGTTCGACAGAAACCGGTCCATTACGCGTTACGGCCGCTTGCGCCGCCGCACCCCTCTGCATCTTCCTGTCCGCGCCGCCCCGGCCCGGTCGACGTCCAAAACCCGCTTCGTTGTGACGGGCGAACGCAGGCAAACGCGCTGCCGCCGCGGCTGCCCGATTGGCGTACGCTTCACCCTGACACGGAACGAAGGCTTGAGTATCGGAATGGGATATCATGGGGTGTTATGGGCGTCAACGGGAACAGTCTTCAAAACGCGCCTGCCACGACTGGGGAGAGCAGCTTTGACGGCACTCCCGTCTTTATCGTCTATTAAGCCTAACGAAGCGTTTAGAGCCGTGTGGCCCAACCGGAGCCGGCTTGCTGCGGATCGCTGCCGCGCATAGCCTCGGCATCTCCTTTTCCGGTCAGTAACGAGGTTGAAACCATGTCCGAAACAGCCAAGTCGCGCGCCGCGGCACTTCCCCATCTGTATCGCGGCAGGCTTGCCAAGGGCGACCCGATCCCCTTGCCCCTGACCATGGCCGCCATCTTTCATGCGCCCGGCGACGCCACCGGCTACGATCAATATGGCCGCTTCAGCAATCCGACCTGGGATGCGGTCGAGCACATGCTGGCGCATCTGGAAGACGCCCCATGCGTCGCCTTCCCCTCGGGGATGGCTGCCATCTCGGCGGTATTTTTCGGCCTGCTCAAAGCCGGCGACCGTATCCTGCTGCCGTCCGACGGCTATCACACGACGAGGGCGCTGGCAGAGCGCTTCCTGAAGTCCTTCGGCGTCGCTTATGATGTCCGGCCAACATCGAGCTTCCTCGACGGCGGCTTCGATAGGTATCGGCTTGCCTTCGTCGAAACGCCCGCCAACCCAGGACTGGACATATGCGACATCGCAGCCGTCGCCGAGGCCGTGCATAGAGCGGGTGCGGTGCTTGTGGTCGACAACACGACGATGACGCCTTTCGGCCAGCGCCCGCTCGATCTCGGTGCAGATATCGTCATTGCCGCCGACACCAAGGCACCAAACGGCCATTCCGATGTGCTGTTCGGCCATGTCGCCAGCCGCGACGCGGACATTATCTCGAGGGTGACCGACTGGCGCGAGGCGTCGGGCGCTATCCCCGGGCCGTTCGAGGCATGGCTGGTGCATCGCGGCCTCGAAACGCTGGACGTGCGCTTCGACCGCATGTGCGCTTCCGCCGAAATGATAGCGCGACGGCTGAAAAACCATCGCGCGATCAGCGGCTTGCGCTTTCCGGGACTGGAGAGCGATCCATCGCACAATCTTGCCCGCGCCCAGATGGAGCGCTTCGGCTTTCTCATCTCGTTCGTGCTCGCCTCGGAGGACAGGGCCGAGGATTTCATCAACAATTGCGCCTTGATGCAGGCAGCGACGTCGTTCGGCGGCGTGCACACTTCGGCCGAACGGCGATCAAAAAGGGGAGATGCCGTTCCGCCCGGCTTCGTTCGCCTGTCGATCGGCTGCGAGCCGGTGGAAGAGCTTTGGCAGGCGATCGAGGCGTCGCTAGACGCAATCGGTGGCTGAATCGGCGTCGATCTTGCGCCGGCCGTGGAGGACGCGAACGATTTCGATCGCCTCTTCGACGCCGACGATCAGGTGACGGATGCCGGGCGCGATGTCTTCGCGCGGGGCACCTGAGAAGGGATAAGTGGCCACTTGCTGCCAGCGGGCTTCGATCCGATCGAGCAATCGATCGGCCGCAGCCTCGCTGTCTTGCGCAACATGAAGCCAGATCGCGATCAAATCCTCTTCCGCATTTGCGGTTCGGATGATGGGCAGCAAATTCATGCCGCGCTGTCGGGTTTCAATCGTCTCCGCGCTTCGGCCTTTATTTCGTCGATCGACGCAAACCGTCCCGGTCCGCTGTCGATCCCCTCCTGCACCAGCTTGCGCAATTCCTCGACCGTGTAGCCGAGCAGGTCGCGCCGGTCCTTCCATTGCCGCAGCGCGTCGCGGATCACCTCGCTCGCCGAGGCATATTCGCCGGCGGCGACCACGTCGTCGACCGCCGCCGCCAGTTCCGGCGATAGCGTGATGCTGCGTTTGTCAACGTGGCCCATGGCGCACTCCTGATCAATCTCTCAATGGTACGATTAAATCGTACCAATTTCAAGGATTGTCGCGCTCGGCTGCAGGGGTCGAAAGTGAATCAACGGCTGCGCCCGAAGACGCAACCTGCTGATATCAGGAGATTTCCTTTTATCGGGGAAAACTGCCAGCTGGCCTGTAAGCCGGGTTCTGTATGGCCCTCGCCCCTTACGGGGCGAGAACGTGGCGGCCATTCATCTTGGGCGCATGTTGCCATGCGCCTCACGCAACCTACCCGGACGGTGAGCCGGAAACAGCCCTCGAGGGTTTCCCCTCGCACCGCCCCTATTCGGTCTTGCTCCCGGTGGGGTTTACCGTGCCGCTCCTGTTGCCAGTCGCGCGGTGGGCTCTTACCCCACCCTTTCACCCTTGCCACGATTGGATCGTGGCGGTTTGCTTTCTGTGGCACTTTCCCTGGGGTCGCCCCCGCCGGTCATTAACCGGCACCGTGTCTCCATGGAGCCCGGACTTTCCTCACCCGCAGCCTTTCGGCTTCGCGGGTGCGGCCGCCCGGCCAGCTGGCAAGGCGTATAAAGGGGTTCAGGCCCGAAAACGCAAACGAAAAAGCAAGTTGTCGCTTGTCAGGCGGGCGCTCCAAGTGCTGCCAGCTGCACCTTGACCTTGCCGCAATAGGCTGCGGACACCGGGTTCATCCGTGTGGCGGCGTGGCCGGCATTGTATTTCAGGATCGTGCCGCAGGTCGTGCCGCCGCCGAGATCCCGCGCCATGGCAAGGTACTTCATGCCGTATTTGATGTTGGTATCGGGATCGTAGAGACCCTGAACCGAACCGCTATAGCCCATCATCCTTGCCGTCGCCGGCTTGATCTGCATCAGGCCGATCTCGCCGGCGCTGCCGACCTGGTTCGGTTGGTAGTTGCTTTCGATCTTGATGACGGCGTTGGCGAGCGACACCGGGACGCCATAGCTGGCGGCATAACGCGCAATGATCGCCGAATACTGTCCGCTGCCGCCGACTACCGCCGCCTGAGGCGCTGGCCTGCTCTTCGGAGCGACTGACGCCGTTGCCATGCGGTCGATGCGTTTGCGGCTACGCTTCACATGCTGTTTGGCGATTGTCTTTCTCGCAGCGGTTGGCCTTTTCGCGGAGACTGGCTTTTTCGTCCTTACCGCGGCCGCTTTTTCCACTTTTGCGGTGGCGGTCTTCTCTACTTTTGCACCACCCTTCGGCATGGCGGTTTTGCCGGCTGCGGCACTGAAGCCCTGATCGGCCCGCTGGCTCAGCGGTGCGCTGTTCGCCGCACTGAAGGCAAAAGTCATTACGCCGGCAGCAATGGCTGCCGTTAAAACGGTCAATTTCTGCATGTGATCCTGTTCTGTTTGATCTGCACAAAGAACTTCGCGCAGATACCCTCAATCAACATCGGAACATTTGGGGGGATAGACGTCCGACAATCTGTACGGATCGCCTTTGACGACGGAATTGGCGCCAAAGAAGGCGACGCAAGTCACTTTGAGTAACAGATTGTAATTTTTAAGCTGGCAAAAGATTATTTGAGAGAGGCTATCCTTACGGAAGCGAGCAGCCTTTCCAGCGTGCGGATCGTCGATCCGTCAGCCATGCCATCGACCAGGCGCTGCCGGAAATGCCGCTGAAATGCCTCGACCACGATTTCGGTCTGCCGGTCGAAAGTGCCGGTGATCTCGACGCCATAACCATAGAGCGCCAGCATCGACTGCAGCGCCTCTACCTCGGCGCCGGTATCGCCTGGCTTCAGCACGGCGCCGCGCCGGATCGGTGCTGCCGGCACAACATGGCCGATACCGGCAGCAAACAAGGCCTTCCATGGAAATTTCTCGCCTGGATCGACCTTTCGCCCCGGTGCCACGTCGGAATGGGCAAGCACCCGCTGCGCCGGAATGGAATGGCGCTCGACGATGCCGGCGCACAGGCCGATCACCGCGTCGATCTGCGGTTTTGGAAAGTTGCGATAGCCGAGCGTATGCCCCGGATTGACGATCTCGATGCCGATCGAACAGGAGTTGACGTCGTTCAGCCCGAACCACGAACTCCTGCCGGCATGCCAGGCGCGGTCGCTTTCCCTTACCATCTGAACAATGCGGCCGCCCTCATGGACCAGGTAGTGCGACGAGACCTCGCTTGCCGGATCGCAAAGCCATGCCTCGGCACCGGCGCCGGTAGCCATGCCGGTGTAGTGCAGCACGATCATATCGGGTCCGAGCGTCCCGCGCCGTGGTCCGAAATTCGGCGATACCCTGACCTCGGCGCTCGGCTCATCGGGCGGAAAGCCGCTCATGCGTGCCGCAGGCCCCGCTCGATCATTTCATAGGCCGCGTTGATCGCCGCCAGCCTGGTCGTCGCGATCTTGATGAATTCCTGCGGCAGGCCGCGTGCGATCAGCCGGTCCGGATGATTGTCGGAGACCAGCTTGCGGTAGCGCCTGCGGACCTCCTCGAACGGCTTCCCACGCTCGATGCCGAGCACAATATAAGGATCGGCCGCACCCAGATCGACATGCCGGGCCAGGATGCTCTGGTAATGCGCCTCATCGATGCGGAATATCTCGGCGATGCGATGCAGGAATTGGCCCTCGCGCTCATGCACCAGCCCGTCGGCCTTGGCGATGTGGAACAGCCCGTCGAGTATGTCCTCGAGCATCAGGCAGTTCGAATGGCCCGAACCGCAAAGCTGCGCCATCCGCTCGGCATAGGTCTCGAAACCGGCAATGTCGCGTTTGGCCAAATCGTAGAGCCGCGCCACATTGCGCCTCTGTTCCTTCGGCACCTCGAATATTTCCTGGAAGGCGCGCACCTCGTCTTGCGTGACGATGCCGTCTGCCTTGGCCATCTTGGCCGACAGGGCGATCATCGCCACCGAGAAGGCGACGCGCCGGCGCAGATCGGCATCGCCGGAGAAAACCGTGCGCACGGCCTCGACCACTTCGGCGACGCCTGACGACGCTGAAGATGAAACGCGTGTGACGAAGTCACCAAGGCGGTCCCAAATCGACATGGGGGCTTCATAGGGCTAACCACCCATCGCTATCAAGCCAAGACAGTGACGCAGGGGCTGGCCCAATCGATTTGGCGCAATGCCTGAGGCGGCTGGCGCCAGCGCTCACGTCGTCGCACTCGGCCGCCAGGCGCTGGCATCGTAAGCAGCAGAAAGGCCGGCCTATGAGGCCAGCCTTTCCTTGGTTGTCACATTGACTACTGAGCCGGAGCAGCCGGCGCAGGCGCCGGAGCCGGAGCCGGCTCGGCAGGCTTGTTGGCGTCAGGAGCAGCCGGCTTCATCGTCTGGTCGGATGCCGGCGGGTTGGTGCTCTGCGTCGTGGTGTTGTCGGTGCCGCTGTTGCTGCAGGCGGCAAGGCCAAGCAACGCAAGCGCCGACACCGACGCAAGAATGAGTTTCTTCATGATATCTCTCCTCTAATCACGCCTCCGTTACCGGCGGCGGTCGAGGACACAATGCGTAAGCTGCGCATGAGTTTCGTAACGTTGCATTTCTGCCTGTAACATATTCCAATCACTTGACGATTGCCGGTCAGGGCCTCGCGAGCTAACAGATCGAACAGGGAAAATCCCGGGAGCCACTGCCATGACCGCAAAATGGGATTTCTGGATCGACCGTGGCGGCACCTTCACCGACGTCATCGGTCGGGACCCGGAAGGCGCGCTCAACCCGCGCAAGCTGCTGTCCGAGAATCCCGAAGCCTATGCCGACGCTGCCATCCAGGGCATTCGCGAGCTGCTCGGCGTCCAACCCGGCGCTCCAATCCCCTCCGCTCTGATCGGCGATGTCAAGATGGGCACCACGGTTGCCACCAATGCCCTTCTCGAGCGCAAGGGCGACCGTGTGCTGCTGCTCATCACCAAAGGCTTCCGCGATGCGCTGAGGATTGCCTATCAGGCCAGGCCCGATATCTTTGCCAAGCAGATCATCCTTCCCGAACAGCTCTATGAGCGTGTCGTCGAGATCGACGAAAGGGTTCGCGCCGACGGCAGTGTCGAGCGCCTGCTCGACATTGCTTCGGTACGCCCGGCTATTGAGCAAGCCAAGGCGGATGGCATCGATGCGGTCGCGATCGTCTTCATGCATGCCTGGAAACATCCCGAGCACGAAAAGGCGGTCGCCAAAGTCTGTCGAAAGCTCGGATTCTCGCAGGTCTCGGTCAGTCACGAGGTCTCGCCGCTGATCAAGCTGGTCGGCCGTGGCGACACCACGGTGGTCGACGCCTATCTGTCGCCGATCCTGGCAAGGTATGTGCAAAGGGTTGCGGCGGAACTGGGTGCCGCGCCAATCTCCCCCCTTGTGGGGGAGATGGCTGCGCAGCAGCCAGAGGGGGTCATCTCAGAAGGCACCGCCAGAGTGTCGAACCCAGTCGAGCCGACCCCACCCGGCGGCTTCGCCGCCACCCTCCCCTCAAGTGGGAGGGAAAGCCCTCGCCTCATGTTCATGATGTCGTCGGGCGGCCTCACCGCCGCCGACATGTTCCAGGGCAAGGATGCGCTGTTGTCCGGCCCGGCCGGCGGTGTCGTCGGCATGGTCGAGACGGCAAAACTCGCCGGTTTCGGCAAAGTCATAGGCTTCGACATGGGCGGCACCTCCACCGATGTCGCCCATTACGATGGTGACTACGAGCGCGCCTTCGACACCGAGGTCGCCGGCGTGCGCATCCGCGCGCCGATGATGCGCATCCACACCGTTGCTGCAGGCGGCGGCTCGATCCTCCATTACGAGGCCGGCCGCTTTCGCGCCGGGCCGGATTCGGCCGGCGCCAATCCCGGCCCGGCCGCCTATAGGCGCGGCGGCCCGTTGGCCGTCACTGACGCCAATGTCATGCTGGGCAAGCTGCAGCCCGAGTTCTTCCCGGCTATTTTTGGACCGGGCCAGGACGAACCGCTCGACGTCCAGACGGTTCGCGAAAAATTCACCGCACTTGCCGCCGAGATCGGCGACGGCCGCTCGCCGGAAACCGTCGCCGAAGGGTTCATCACCATCGCCGTCGAAAACATGGCCAACGCCATCAAGAAGATTTCGGTGCAGCGCGGCTACGATGTCACCGAATACCTCCTGAACTGCTTCGGCGGCGCCGGCGGCCAGCACGCTTGCCTGGTCGCCGATGCGCTCGGCATGGAGGCGGTGCTGATCCATCCCTTCTCAGGCCTGCTCTCGGCATACGGCATCGGCCTATCCTCTGTATTTGCGTCACGCCAGCAGGCGCTGCTGAAGCCGCTGGCGGACAATTCCGGGCCAGCGATCGATGAACTCATCGCAACGCTGCGCAAAGCCGTCATCGACGAACTCGCCGCGCAAGGCATCAGCGAAGACGCGGTCGCCTCGAGACCGGTGCTGCAGATCCGCTACGACGGCACCGATACCGCGCTGCCTCTGAACTTCGGGCACGGCTCGATTGCGCAGGCCAAGGCGGACTTCGAACTGGCGCACAAGGCGCAGTTCGGTTTCGTCTACGACGACAAGCCGATGATCGTCGAATCGGTCGGCGTCGAGGGTACCGATACCGGCGGCACCGGCCGCGACGAAAGCGATTCAGTTGTTGAAGACATGGCCGCAAGTCCTTCCGGGAACCGGAAAATCTTTGTCGACGGCGTCTGGCGCGACGCCGGCATCTTCCCTCGCGAAACGCTGAAGCCTGGTAACAAGATCGCCGGCCCTGCTTTGATCATCGAGCCGAACCAGACCATTGTCGTCGAGCCGGGCTGGCAGGCCGAGATCACCGCCAAGGACCACGTATTGATGCGGCGCGTCGAGAAGAAGCGCCGACAGGCCGCACTCGGCACCGAAGCCGATCCGGTGATGCTGGAGGTCTTCAACAACCTGTTCATGTCGATCGCCGAACAGATGGGCGTAACGCTGCAAAACACTGCCTATTCCGTCAACATCAAGGAGCGGCTCGATTTCTCCTGCGCCGTCTTCGACCGGAATGGCGCGCTGGTCGCCAACGCACCGCATATGCCGGTGCATCTCGGCTCGATGGACCGCTCGGTGGAGACCATCATCCGGCTCAATTCCGGCGACATTCGCCCCGGCGACGTCTTTGCGCTGAACGCACCTTACAATGGCGGCACCCATCTGCCTGATATCACAGTGGTGACGCCGGTGTTTTCCCTCCCCCTTGAGGGGAGGGTGGCCGCGAAGCGGCCGGGTGGGGTCCTCGCAGAAGGCACCGCAAATGCGTCGAGCACTGCCGCAACGACCCCCTCCGGGGGGGGGGGGGGGGCCCGCCGCCGGCGCGGGGATAGAGAGAGAGCACCCCCCAGCC